>NZ_BADD01000124.1 GCF_000333455.1 Rhodopseudomonas sp. B29 | reverse complement strand
AATTCTAGAGCAGTTCACCCCTTTAATCGAAGCGATCGCGAACATCTGGCGAGGGTTAGCCATCCAGGCAAAGAGTTTCCACGTCATTGCGAGCGAAGCGAAGCAATCCAGCTCAGTGCACGGAGCTGGATTGCTTCGTCGCTTCGCTCCTCGCAATGACGGAGTCATAATTCTATCGCCAGACTAGCAAGCACAGCTTCGTCGGACTGGCGGCGTCACTTGATGTAATTGGCGAGATTCATACTGAGGATCTTACCGATTGCCGAATACGACGCCGTCAGTTGCGACTGATAGGTCGACAACTGCGCCGTGACGGCGGCGACGTCGACCGAGGTGAGATTGCCGGCGAGCGATTGCGCGAAACTCTTGTAGTCGCTCTGGCGCGAACTGGCGGACTCGATCGCGGAGGCGGCGTTGGACAGCTTCGCCTGGACGGTCGTGGTGGCATCGAGCGCCGTGTTGGCGAGGTCCAGCGCCTGCGAGATGTCGCTGGACGACAGCGACGAGCTGTTGGCGACGAAGCGCAGCACGCGCATCACTTGTTCGAATGCCGGATTGTCCGCGGTGACGCCGTACGAAACGGAATTGTCGGTGCCGACCCGGACCGCGGCGATCTGATCGTCGCCGCTATAGTAGCTGGTGTCGGCCGTCGTCGTGCTGCCGGTGCCGGACGTATAGGTCGAGATATCGACCGGAGCGGAGTCAGTGCTGCCGCCGGCAAACACGTATTGGCCATCGTACTGGCTGTTCAACAGCGAGGCCATCGATTGCAGCATTTCCTGCGCCGAGCTGATCGCCGACGCCCCGGATGTCGAGCTGCCGTTCGAAGCCGCGGTGAGTTGCGAACGGAGCTGCGTGACGATGTCGGTCATCGATCCGACAGCCGAATACATCACCTGGACCTTGCTGTCGGCCAGCGTCGCGGCGTCGATATAGGATTGCGCGCGGGAAATGCTGACCTGCAAGTTGACCACGTGCTGGGAGTCGGAGCCGTAGCCGGCAAGGCTTTCCGACTTGACGCCCGACGATTCCTGCAATTGCAACGAGGCGGTGCTGGCCTCGATCCGCATCGCGTCGGAGATCATCTGGCTCGACTGTGCGAAGGTTGCGATTCGCATCATCACCGGCCTACTCCACTCAGCCGGTCGACTGGACGGCTGTGATCAGCGCCGAGAACATCGAATTGATGACCTGGATCAATTCGGAAGCGGCGCTGTACTTGTTCTGCAACGTACTCATATTCGCCGTCTCCTCGTCCAGATTGACACCGGACTGCGACGACAGCGAACTGGCATAGGCAGATTGCGTGGCTTCCTTCGCCGTATAGGTGCTGGAAGCTTGCGAGGCTCGGGTTGCGACGTTGGAAACGATCGCCGCCGCAAAGTCGGCAAATGAGCCAGTAGTGGCGGCGAGCCCCCCGACGGCAGCAAAACTTGTCGAGGTCGTCAGGGTGTCGTAGAGCGAGTTGATCGCGCTGGCGGCGGTCGACGACACGACGGTCGCGCCAGTCGTCAACGACGAAGACGAATCCAGCGTAGCGAGTGACAGCGAAGACGATCCGGACAGCAGATCGCTCCGGACAGCGATGTCCGACGCTCCCGTTGCAGTCACCAGGTCGTTGAGTCCGAAGTAATCCGAAAACCCTGCGCTGGCGCTGCCCACCGCGCTGCTCATCTGATTGATCGCAACGCCGTTGCCGCTGTCCGTGGTACTGATGACGAGATGTCCGTCCGCGTTGATCGAGGCGGACAGCCCCGAAATTCCGTTGATGGCACTGACGAGCCCCCCGACCGTCGAATAGGACGACAGATCCAGGTCGGCATACGACACCAGTTTGCCGCTCTGGTCGGTGACCGCGAGCCGCACGGTGCCGGTCGCCGAGAGGGCATCGCTGCTCGAGACGGAAGCCGAGCCGGTCAGGCTCGAAGGCGGTGGCAGCGACGTCTGGGCGTTGGACGCGGCGTTCAGGCTCGAAGCCAATTGCGTCGCGAGCTCGTCGAGCTGCGACTGCATCGACGGCAGCGTCGAGTCGCGCAGCGTGATCAACGCCCCGACTTTTCCAGACGTGATCTGCGAGGTGATGTCGACCCCGTTGACAGTGATGCCGCTGAAGCCGCCGCTGGCATAGGTCGTCGAAGCGACGACGTTGGCGGCGGTCGTATAACTCAATGAATGGGCGCTACTGTCGACCAGCGCCTGGCCGGATACGGTGTAGATCTGCAAATCCCCGTTCGGCGCGGTGAAGTAGGAAATGTTCATCTGCGAGGAGATGTCCTGCAGCGCCGAATTGCGCTGGTCCTCGAGATCGGCGGTGGATTGGCCGGCAGCCGCGGCCTGTTTGATCGCCGTATTGAGATCCGCGATCTGTGTCAGGTCGTCATTGATGCTGCCGACCGCGGTGGAAATATCTTGGTCGGCATTGCCGCGCAGCTCCTGGATGCCATCGGAGGTCTGACGCAGCTGCGACACCAGCGCATCGAGCGTATCGACGACGTTCGCCTGTTGCGAACTGCTGGTCGGTGTCGACGCCAGCGACGACAGCGCCGACTCCAGGGACGCCAACGAGTTCGCCAGCGAGGTTCCGCTGGTCCCGTCCGAGGTGGTGGTGGTGCCGTAGAGCTGCTGAAGCGAACTCAGATAGTTGTTCGTGGTGTCGGCCGAACCGAGATCGGAGTTGGACGCGATCAGCGATTTCAACAACAGCTTGTCGACGCTGCTGCTGATGCCCGTGACGGTGACGCCGGTGCCGACACCGGCCGTGACGCTGCTTTCCTGGTCGGCGGTCTTCCGCGTATAGCCCTTGGTATCCGCATTGGAAATATTGGCGGAGGCGACGGAGATCTGCAGCTGCGTCGCCGACAGACCGCTGAATGCGATATTGAGCGCGGTGTTGAGCGACATCCCAGCCTCCGTCGTCGGCGCCGCTCGTCAGGCGCGGATGCTCGTCCCGGAGGACATCGGGCGCGCCGTCCGGGTGCCCCTGGCGCCGTAGGGCGAGGAATTGGCGAGCTGTTCACGGATCGCTTGCATCACCGCCTCGATCCGGCGGTTGCTGGCTTCGATCGCCGCACGCAGCCGAACGAGGTTTTCGTCCATCGAGCCGCGCAGTTGCAGGATGCGGTCGAGTAAACGGTCGCGGAGCTGGCGATTCTGGACGTGAATCACGTTCGAACCGCTGGTGCATTCGGCGACCCACCGCTCGAACACATCAGCAAGCCGCGCCTTGTCGTCGACCTGCTTGAGACGCGACGCCGGTAGCCCCCTGGCCAGCTCGGCGTTCTCGTCGTCGATCACCGCAATCAATTCGTCGATCAATTGGATCATCGCCAGCGCGCGTTCGTCGCTGATACCGGGCTTGCGTTCCTGTTTCATCTTCAAGTCCCTGTTTTCGACCATCGTCTCAATGCCGACCATTCCGGCCGGAACGCGCGCCGCGCGCATAGGCGGCGATCGCCACGTCCCGCGCGGCGGCGCGCTCCAACTCTTTCGCCACCCGGTCGCGCCCGCGAACCAATTTGGCGCGGATCCTCTGAATTTCGTCGACGAGCGCAATCATTTGCAGCTCGTCGCCTTTGGCCACCGAGGCGGCCCTCAGCTTCAACCTTTCGATGGTGGCCATCAGGTCGGAGGAGTTCAGATGCTTGTCGATCTCACCGCTCATCGTCAGCGCATCGCCGAGATCAAGGTGTCGTACATCTTGTTCACCGTCGTGATCACCTGCGATGCCGCCGAATAGGCCTGCTGCGCCGAGATCATGCTGCTGAACTGGCTGCTCGTATCGGTCGTGGACGACTCCAGCTCGCTGCCGTAGATGGTGCCCGCACCATTGTCTCCGGAGCCCTGGAGCGACGGATTGCCGGAATCCGACGTCGCCGAATACATCCCGTAGCTGTTAGCCGATAGCCCGTTGGGATCCTTGAAGGTCGCGACCGCGATCTTGTAGATCGCGATGGTCTGGCCGTTCGAATAGGTGGCGTTGACCAGACCATTCTTGCCCACAGCGATGCTCGACAGCTTGCCGTAGGCTAATCCGTCAGACGAAATGCTGGTGACGTTGATGCTCGGAGACGACGAGCCCGACGCGTATTGCGTGAGACCGTCAGTCTTGCCGACGGTCCCGAGATTGAGCGCGATCGTGCTGTCGCTGGCGCCGTCGGTCCAACCCGAAACGGCGATCGTGGGCGGACTGGGATTGGTCGATGCCAGCGATCCGTCACTGTTGAAGCTGAGAGATACCGAACCGGTCGTTGTGCCCGTGGTGGTTGCCGAATCCGACGACAGCGTCGGATTGCCGAAACTCGCCGACCAGGTGTTGGCGTCGGTCTTGGTCCAGGTGATCTGGATCGAGTTGGCGGTCCCCAGCGAATCGTAGGCCGTCATCGAACTGGTGTAGGTCGCGCCCGTCGCGGCGTCGGCCGGCAGATTAGCCGCGATGGTCGTCGTGGTGGTAGCGCTGCCACTGGTCGAAGCGACCTGGGTGTCGATCGGCTTTAGGCTGGCCGACGAGGCCTCGCCGGTCACGTTGCCGTCCGCATCCGTCCGCCAGCCTTCCAGATAGTATCCGTTGTTGACGAGATAACCGGAAGTATCGATCGAGAACGCGCCGTTGCGCGTGTAGTATGTATTCCCGTTAGTCTGCGCATCGCTGACGGCAAAGAAGCCGCTACCCTGGATGGCGACGTCGGTCGCATTCGAAGTCGCCGCCAGCAAGCCCTGCTGGCTGATGTTGGCACGCCCGGAAACCGTGACACCACCGGAGGCGTAGGACGACGAGGTGCTGGACGCCGTGACCAGATCCTCGAACATCGCCGAGGTGGTCTTGTAGCCGGTCGTGTCGGAATTCGCGATATTGTCGGAAATCATCGACAACGATTGGCTCTGGGCGCTGAGCGCCGAGATCGCCGAAGATAGTGCGCCGCTGAGACTCATAACGATGCTCCGTCCAGATCAGGAACTGACGCCGATAATGTTGCTGGCGCTGACAGGAACGCCGTTCACCAGGAGCGACGGCGTGCTCGTGGATGCATCGATGCCGGTGACGACGCCGGAGATGGTCGAGTATTGGTAGACGGAGTTCCCGGCGCTATCGGTCGCCGTCACCGACATGGTGTATTGGCCGCCGTCGGACAGCTGATTGCCGCTCTGATCCTTGCCGTCCCAGGTGAAACTGTTAGTCCCGGCGTTGCCGGTGCCGGTGCCGGTCCACACCGTGTTGCCGGACGAGTCAGCGATGGTGATCGAGACGTTGGACGATGACGACGACAGCGAATAGCCGAACGTGGCCGAGCCATCCGACAATGTCGCGGTGTTGGTCTTGGCCTGGACGGTGTGGCCGATGTAGTTGACCGAATTCAGCGTCACCAGGCTGGAGAACGAGCTCGCCAGCGAGCTCATGCTGGCGCTGGTCTGCTGCTGCTCGGTGAAGTTGGCGTAGGACGTGACCTGATTGATGAAGTCCGTCGTACTGGTCGGATTGAGCGGATCCTGGTTCTGCAGCTCGCTGACCAGCAGATTCAGAAAATCGGTCGAGCTGATCGTCGAAGATGAATCCGATGAGCTCGTCGTGGCCTGTGTTGTCGTAGCCGACGAAGTCGTGGCGGCAACGCTCGTCATGTCGCAAGCCTCCAGCCCGCCGCGCGTGATCGCAGCGAAGGCGTCGTGAGAAGTGAGGATCGAGGAACGACGGCCGTTGAGGTCGTCTGCTGATCAAACGGCCCGGCCCGGCTTTCCAGGCGCGGATTCATTCGCCGCGAACAGATTGATTAGTCGGCAGAATTTGCCGCCCGCAGGTGCGTACCGCCGATGTCGTGGCCTGGATCGGAACATCGAACGTCGCCTCGCGACCGCAGCATGTGTCGGCCGGATCGGTCGCAAGTATCGGTCAAAGTTTAGTTGAGGCGTTTCCGCTCGACGTCGGAGAGCTCAGCTTCGCAGGCTATCGCGTGCGACATCCGCCAGAACAGATGGGCGAGCTTGGTAAAGGCAATGCGTTCGCGTGCCGCGGTTTCGACGTCGGGAGGCAGCGTCACGGTCTCGATGCCGATGACGGCATCGAATCTCGGATCGTTGCCGATCGCTTGCGCGATCACCGACAGGCAGGCGGCGTCCTCCGCGGCTTCCGCTGCCGTGCTCGGCGCATGCGCCGGATGCTGCACGGCGGCCGAATAGAACCGGTAGGCGCCGTGCCCAATCTGCCGAACCAGGTTGTCCGGAATCGGACCCGCATTGCCGAAGCAGACCAACCTGGCATCGCGCAATTCTTCGGGCTCGAGCAGATCGAGCTCCGACGCCGCCACGTCGGTGCAGATCGACAGGCCCGGATTGTGCTCGCGGAGCAGCAGCGACAGCGCGTGCAGATGATCGGGGCTACCGGTCAGCAGGATGATTGTCTTGAGCATCTGCGATCCGTCCGGATTTTAGTGCTGCGTAGACAAGGTAGCGCCGCCGCGCCGGGGCAGCGACACGAAGATGTCGCGCGGGATGTGCTGCCCGGGCGTAATCTCGAGCAGGCTGGCGCGGGCCGAGCGCGCGGCGCTTCGCGCTGCCGCCAGATCATCGGCCCAAGCGCACAACGTCACTTCGAGCCGTCCGAATCCGCCGCACTCCTGCGCGAACGCGGAGGTCGTCTCTTCGAGCGTGCTGGCGACGGCGCGCGCATCGGCAGATGCAATGTCGCGCAGGATCACGGCGACGCTGTCGGTCGATGAGGTCGCCGACTGCATCACCACCTGGGAGTCACGGGATCCGGTGCGTCCGGCGCGGCGCGGTGCGCGGGCAATCGCAGCGAAGCTGGGATCGGGCCCGAGATCCGCCGTCGTGCTGGCGAGGTCGTGGACGATCGTGGCTTTATGTTCGGCCACATCCCCCTGCAGGGCGTGGTACGAGCGGGGCAGCCACACAGTGTCGAGGCAGCACTGCGAAGACGCCAGACACCAGGCCTGGTCGAGCAAGGCGCCGTCCCAAATCGTCGGGCACAGTGCGGCGAGCTGCTGCCATACGGCAAGGAAGCCTTCGGCGGCCTTGGTTCGGCCGAGATACACAGTTCGCGCCGACATCTCCCAACGATTCCATTTGTGGATCGCGACGTCGGCCGCCAACCGCGCCGGTAGCAACGGCAACTGGTGAATGTCGGCGCCAGTTTCGACAAACAGCAGCGGTTCCGTGTAACGCGCGAACATGCGGCTGAGGAACTCGACTTTCTCCAAGCAGCGCAGCCCGTCGTCGTCGCTCTCGGAGTCGAGCGGCTCGATATGCGCCGGCAAGCCATATTGCTCGGTGGCGCGCTGCAGTCGGATGGCAGCCGCTTCCCCGCTCCGCCGCGGATAGCACGAGACGACGCGAAGGCGGCCCGGTGCGCTTGTGGGGATCACCCCTTCGGCGAAGCCGACACCGCCCCACCACATTTCATGCGGCCCATCGGCACCGCCGGCGCCGACAGTGCCGTACTCAGTGAGCTTGGATTTCAGGAAATCGAACGCCGGGTTCTCGCTGAACGGCAGGACAACGACCGATCCGGCATTGATCGCGCTATAGAACAGCTGCGCACCGGCGCTATTGAGCGGATCCGTGACGATCAGCAGCCGGTCGTCTTCGACAACACGCTCGCCGCGCTGATAGAGTTTCGGCTGACCGAGCCGATCGGCCAGCCAGGCGAGCCGACGACGCTGAGCCGCGTTGAGCTTGACACTCGCCGACCGCAGAACGCTGTCCAAGTTGGAAGTCTCTGTATCGCAAATTGGGTGCAAAGCCGTCGATCACAAAGTGGGAGCTTCACCTTGAACGATCGAGCGCCGGCAATCAGGCGGGCAAGATTTCAACTTCCGACGCAAAAATTTGCTACCGCGAGTCCGGCAACGCCACTGCAAGCCGTCGGGCTCCGATCGGAGTCAACGCCAGGGTGTAGATCGCCACAGGTGTTCGCAGCGGTTCGACCTGCACCAACAGACACACCTCGTCGGATTCGGCCTGGTAATACCGACCGTTGCGGCGCAGGCCGGCGTCGACCAGCAGCCTTGTCGGAACGCTCGAAACCTCTTGCGACATCGCCGCTTCGGCAACAGTCTTGGCGCGCTGAACGACGACGCCGTCGAGCATTCCCTCCGGCGCCAGCTTTCCGACCGGCAGCGCTATGGCCGCGGTCGCCATTGCGGTCGAGACCGGCACGCGCACCCGCAGATCTCCCATGCCGGTGAGAAACACCGTCACGGTCTCCAGCGAAACAACGCCGTCGGCGCGAACCAAGCCGATCTGGACCGAGCCGCACGCGGTTTCACCGAGGACATCGGTCGACAGACGGTTGGCCCCGAACAGCGTGTACCAATAAGCGTGGGCGGGCGACAGCGCGGCGAAGCTGCCGGCAATCCACATCGGCGGTGGGACCGTATTGCACGCGCCGACGAATCCGCGCGCCAGAATTTGGCGATGGATGAACGCCCCGTCGACCATCGGCGACAGGGTGGACGTGCCGAGATTGACGTCGTGCTGGAAGGCGTTCAGCAGCGACAATTCCTCGTCGTCTGGCAGCAGCAGAAGACGGCCGATGACAGCAGCGCTCCAAGCCGCAGTACGCTTCAGATCGGCATAGGGCGCCAGCCTGAAGGCCGAGGCGACTTCCGTCGAGACATCGGCGAATGCCAATGCACCGGCCTGGACCTCCGCACAAAGGCCGATCTGCGCCACAGAGCGCGGATTGGGTTCGCGCAGCACACGGCTGCCGTGATAGTCGCGTACCGACCCCTCGCCCGAGCAGCAGATCTGCTCCAGCATCAACGCGTGC
>NZ_BADD01000125.1 GCF_000333455.1 Rhodopseudomonas sp. B29 | reverse complement strand
GCATTGGCACACCGAGCGCGTAGAGCTGATGCGCGATGCGGTGACGGATCATCGCAGTGATACCCGGATAGCAGAACACCACTTCGTCGAGGCTCTTCGCCGCCGGATCGCCCTCATAGGCAGCGCGGATGTCGCTGTCGAGTAGCGCACGAATCCGCGGCAGGTCGTGAGCGAACTCCGCGACGATGGTTATCGCCTGAAGGTCGATCTCGCCGTGTTTTGTTGCGGACTCCTGATCGGCAAAACGCAACTCGCGCCCGACTTCACGCCGCAATCGTCGCAGCGCCTGCTCGATGGTGTCGGCGACATAGATGTCGAGTGAGTCTTCAGACAGCGCGTTCGGCCCGAAGTGCCGCGGATACAGCGCCGCGACCAGAGCTTCGACGATGCCGGCCACCGCCTCGCGCGACGGCAGTTCCGGCAGCGGCCGGCCGCGATAACGCCGGCGCTGCGAGATGGTGCGAAGGCCCGCAAGCTCTGCGACAATCGCGCCGAGATCCCACGCGGGTTCAGTGACGACACGGGGCTCGGCGGACTGCGGCATGCGGGCGGCTCCGATTAGTTATCAATGACGCAACGACTTACAATTCACCTCTCACCGTCATTGCGAGCGAAGCGAAGCAATCCAGCTCCGTGCACTGAGCTGGATTGCTTCGTCGCTTCGCTCCTCGCAATGACGAAGTCCTCTAATGCGGCGTCTTCCAATCAGCCCCCGCGTACGCCTCGCCCGCTCTGCAGGCGATGCAGCGCGTCGACCAGCGCGTCGATGTCGTCGGCGGTGTTGTAGAGCGCGAGCGACGGACGCACCGTGCTCTCCAGCCCGAAGCGGCGCAGGATCGGCTGGGCGCAATGATGCCCGGCGCGCACCGCGATGCCCTCGCGGTCGAGCGCCGTGCCGACGTCCTCGCTGCGACAGCCGTCGAGCACGAACGACAGGATACCGGCCTTGTCGCGCGCGGTGCCGATCAGCTTCAGGCCCGGCACCGTGAGCAGGTGCTCGGTGCCGTAGGCGAGCAGCTCGTGCTCGTGCGCGGCGACGTTCGCCATGCCGATACGGCTCAAGTAATCGATCGCCCCGCCGAGCCCGACGGCATCGGCGATGTTGCCGGTGCCGGCCTCGAACCGGTCCGGCGGGCCCTGGAAGACCGTCTTCTCGAACGTCACATCGGCGATCATGTTGCCGCCGCCCTGCCACGGCGGCATCGCCTCGAGCACGTCCGCCTTGCCATAGAGCACGCCGATGCCAGTCGGGGCGAACATCTTGTGGCCGGAGAACGCATAGAAATCGACGTCCAGCGCCTGGACATCGACCGGCATGTGGCAGACGCCTTGCGCGCCGTCGACCAGCACCTTGGCGCCGTAGCGATGCGCCAGCGCCGTCATCTCGGCGACCGGCGTCACGGTGCCGAGCGCGTTGGAGACTTGCGTGAAGGCCACGATCTTCGTCTTCGGCCCGAGCAGCTTCTCGTATTCATCGAGCAGGATCTGACCGTGGTCATCGACCGGCGCGACGCGCAGCCGCGCCCCCTTCTCGGCCGCGAGCTGCTGCCACGGCACGATGTTCGCGTGATGCTCGAGATGGCTGACGACGATCTCGTCGCCCTCGCCGACGTGGCGGCGACCCCAGGCCTGCGCCACCAGGTTGATCGCCTCGGTGGCGCCACGCACAAACACGATGTCTTTGACCGACGCGGCGTTGATGAAGCCGCGCACCTTGTCGCGCGCCGCCTCGTAGGCGTCGGTCGAGCGCGCCGCCAGCGTGTGTGCGGCCCGGTGGATGTTGGAGTTCTCGTGCGTGTAGAAATGCGCCAGCCGATCGATGACGCATTGCGGCTTCTGCGTGGTCGCTCCGTTGTCCAGCCAGACCAGCGGCTTGCCGTTCACCGTCTCGCGCAGGATCGGGAAATCGCGCTTGAAGACGTTGGCATCGAACGGCCGATATCCCGAGAGATCGAGCGCATGCACATCGGCACGATGCTGCGGAGCGAGCCCGCTCAGGTCAAACGTCTCCACGCGCGGCGTCGGCGCTGCGGCAACGGGCGCATTGGCACGCGCAAGCGCCGGATTGTCGGCCAGAAAATACAGCGGCTCGGCCGCAGCGGCAGCGCTGACGCCGAACGGCCCCGCGCCTTGTGTGTCAGGGCGCGGCAGGAACCTTCGCGTTTCATCGAGCCGACCCGGCAGCGCCGCGAGGTCGGTGTGGTGCGCGAACGCCGGCTGCACGACTGGCGCATCCGGAGGCGGCGGCGCCACCGGCAGCGCGGCGAGCGGCACGCTAAGTTCCTGCGGCTGCGACGAGACGGAAGCGCCCGCAGGTGACGGCGCAAGCTTCGGATCGAGCGCGAACAGCGGCGCAGACGGCCGCGCCGCGCCGACGGTCGGGATCGGCGAAGCCGAGCCGGGATTGGAGTTCGGCTTATAGGACGGCGACAGCGCCGGGGTGCCCGGCACAGCATTGTACAGCGGTTCGGCGGCGAACAGCGGCGCCGAGCCGAGCGCGGCACCTGGCTCGGGCACACCGCCATTCGGCAGCGCGGCGAAGAAGGCGTTGGCCAGCTTGGCGATCGAAGCCACGTCCGGAGCGCCGACGCCGGCGACCTGATCCAGCGCCGCCGCATGCGGCGCCGATCCGGCTTGCGCGGCCGCAACCGCGCCGGGATGCGGCAAGCTTGGCTCAGGCGTACTCATGATACTTGCCGACCTCGACGTCATCGAGCACTGCGAGCGCATCGTCGGTCAGCACCGCCAGCGAGCAATACAGCGAGATCAGATAGGACGCGATCGCCTTGCGGTTGATGCCCATGAAGCGCACCGACAGGCTCGGCGACACCTCGCCCGGCACGCCCGGCTGGAACAGACCGACGACGCCCTGCTTCTTCTCGCCGGTGCGCAGCAGCAGAATCTTTGTGCGGCCGTTGTCGTCGAACGGCACCTTGTCGGACGGCACCAGCGGCAGGCCGCGCCAGGTGAGGAACGGCGAGCCGAACATGTTGATGGTCGGCGGCGGCACACCGCGGCGGGTGCATTCGCGACCGAAGGCCGCGATGGCGCGTGGATGCGCCAGGAAGAACGCCGGCTCCTTCCACACCTTGGTGATCAGTTCATCGAGATCGTCCGGCGTCGGCGCGCCCTTGCGGGTCGAGATGCGCTGCGACGGTGCGGTGTTGGCGATCAAGCCGTATTCGGCGTTGTTGATCAGCTCGCCTTCCTGACGCTCCTTGACCTTCTCGATCAGCAGCCGGAGCTGCTCCTGAATCTGATCGAACGGATGGCTATAGAGATCGGAGACGCGAGTCTGGACGTCGAGCACCGTCGTCACCGCGTTGAGGAAGTACTCGCGCGGATGTTCCTCATAATCAACGAAGGTCTCTGGCAGATCTGGATCGCGATCGCGGCGCGGGCTGCACTCGACGTCGAACGAAGCCGACGCCGTGGCACCGCGCGTTTCCTTGACGCGATTGAGCCGGAAGATACCAGCCTCGACGGGAGTCCACTGCAACAGCGGCACCAGCCAACGCGGCGAGATGCCGCCCCATTGCGCGCGCGTTTTGGTCGCGTTGGCAAGCTGGCGAGCAGCGCCTTCCGCAAGCGTCCTGCGAACTTCGGTATCTTCAGCCATCGACACACTTCTCCCAGTCGCCGCGCCGCCCTTCCGGCGCAGACTGCAATTGGAACTACCAATGCGTAGGAGAAGATTTGCACCGTGTCTATTTCGACCGCATGCCAATAACACGCCGAAACAGAGAATGCTGTTCTACTAACAGAACAGCTTAGTTAGCCGCCATCGTTGGATGCCAGGCGAAGAGCAACGTGTTTCGTCGGCGCCGCGCCAGGAAGAATACGGTGCTCCGCGCCAACAGAATAATTCTTTAGGTGGATGTGAATTTTCACGCCGACTGCAAAGCAATCTCACCTATCAGCATCGCCCCCCCGACGATCGTGATCAAGATTGCCGCTCGATCCGCTCCGCTCTCCCCTAGCCCTTCCTTGCAGCATTCCGAGCTTCGCGGCCGTGATGGAGCTCGGCCTGTCGCGGCGCTGCAGCAGTGCGACGCTGTGCAGAGCATACGTAGATTTTGAGGTGAAGGATGGCGCCTGTTCGACCAGCACGCGAGCCCACCTCACCCCGGCCCGTCCCGCACAGGGTCGATCAGCCCCGTACGACAGCGATCACGCCGCAAGGAACGCTGCTTCGCGAACCGATCGGCGCTTTGCATAGTCTTGCTACACGAAGCCGGCTTTTGCGGCAGTACATGCTCAATATCGAGCTTGACTCGAAAATCATTCTCGACGACCGTAATGCCCACGCGTCGGGCAACTAGGCCCATTGGCGCCAGAAGGATCAGATCATTTCCGACACCGCGCTGCCAAGGCGCGTTTGGTCGGCGGCGAAAGCGCCCTCGGCTTGACAGCCGGCGGGCGCTTTTTTGTTTTTGGATGGGGCATGGCGAAGTCGTTTCGGATCGGCGTAATGTTCTCGACCACCGGCTCCTATGCCGCGGTGGCGCGGACTCTGCTGAACGGCGCCATGCTGGCATTCTCCGAACTCGCTGCTTCCTCGGGCGGACCGGCTCTGGAACCCGTTGTCGTCAATCCGGGTGGCGATCTGGCGCAATATCGCGCCCTCGCAGCGGAATTGCTGTCGTCCGGGATTCGCCAGGTCGTCGGTTGTTACACCTCGTCGAGCCGCAAAGAGGTCATTCCCTGCTTCGAGAAATTCGACGGCCTGCTGTGGTACCCGTCGCATTATGAAGGCTTCGAGAGCTCCGACAACGTCGTCTACACCGGCGCGTCGCCGAACCAGCACGTGCTGCCCCTGGTCGACTATCTGTCCGGACGGCGAGGCAAACGTGCGTTTTGCATCGGCTCCAACTACATCTGGGCGTGGGAAAACAACCGCATCTTCCGCGAGGCGCTGATCGCCCGCGGCGGCACCGTGACGGCCGAGCGCTATCTGCCAGTCGGCGACACCGATTTCGCCAAGGTTGTCGCCACCATCATCGAACAGCGCCCGGATTTCGTCTTCAGCAACCTGATCGGCACCAGCGCCTACGCGTTTCTGCGCGAGTTCCGCGCCGCCTGCCGCGCGCGCGGCATCGACCAGGCCAAGGAAATTCCCGTCGCCAGCTGCACACTTTCGGAACCGGAGCTCGCCGAGCTCGGCTCGGACGCAGTCGATGGCCACCTGTCGTCCAGCGTGTACTTCGCCTCGCTCGGCGGCGAGGCCAACCAGGCATTCACGCGCGCTTATGCGCAGGCCTACCCGGACGCTCCCACGACATCAGCCGATGCCGAGTCCTCCTACATCGCTGTGAAGTTGCTCGCGTCCGCGCTCCGCCAGGCAGGAACCGACGAGGCCAGCGCGGTGCGCGCGGCGGTTGCCGATCAGCGCCTGGTCGCGCCGCAGGGCGAAGTCCGCGTCGACGCGCAGACCTATCACACCTGGCTGACGCCGCGGATCGGCCGCTCCACGGCGGAGGGGCATTTCGAAGTGCTGCTCGAAGCCGAAGCGCCGATCGCGCCTGATCCGTATCTCGTCAATTCTTCGCCGCGCTTCGCCACCACGATGCGTTCTCCAACCCTGAGGCTGGTGAAATCATGAATTTCCGACCGGTGCAGAACTTCAAGGGTGGTCGCGCGCTCGTGGTCATGGAGCGGACCGGCAGAGAGGGCGCGCTGGAGCCGACGCTCGCCAAGCTCGGCGTGAGCTGCGAGTACCTGCCGATCGTAGAAGGCAGGACGCAGATCGATCTCGCCGCGCTGCAGGCGGACCGAGATATTCTGTTTGTCGATGGTGATCTCGACGGCGCCTTGACGATCGAGCTCGATCCCTTGGCCAATCTGCCGCCGGTGCCGGTGATCGGCCTCGTCGGCGTCGAAGCGCCGAGCCGGCTGAAGGCGCTCGCCAACCTCGGCGCCACCTCTTTCCTACGCAAGCCTGTTCACGGCGGGGCCGTCTACACCTCGCTGTTCATGGGCATCAATCAGTTTCTCCTCCGCAGACAGATGCAGCAGCGCCTGCAGACCCTCGAAGACCTCCGCCGCGGTCGCCGCGCGCTCCTGCGCGCGGTGGTGATGCGGATGAAGGAAACGGGGCTCGACGAAGACGGCGCCTACGATCAACTGCGACGGGAGAGCATGCGCGCGAGGCAGAGCCTTGAACTCTATTGCGAGGATCTGCTGACCCGACGGGCGAGGCCGCCCGACCAGACCGGCAACACCGGCAGCCCGCCGCAGCGGCGTGGCGATCAACGAGCGATGTAGGAGACAGCAACATGACCGGACGTGTTTTGCGGGGACTGCATGCTGCAGTCCTCTCGGGGACGCTTGTCCTCGTTTCAGGCGCGGCGCTCGCCGCTGATCCGCCGATCAAACTGGGCGTACTCGAAGATCAGTCCGGCGACTTCGCCGTGGCTACCATCGGCAAGGTTCACGCCATTCAGCTCGCGGCCGACGAGATCAACAAGGCCGGCGGCATCATGGGCCGGCAGCTCGAACTCGTCGTCTACGACACGCAGTCGGACAACACTCGCTATCAGGAATTCATGCGGCGCGTGCTGCAGCGAGACAAGGCCGATGCGGTGTTCGCCGGCTTCTCCTCGGCGTCACGCGAGGCCTATCGCCCGATCGTCGACCAGCTCAACGGCTTTGCCTTCTACAACAACCAGTATGAAGGCGGCGTCTGCGACGGCCACATGATCGTCACCGGCGCCGTGCCGGAGCAGCAGTTCTCCACGCTCATCCCCTGGATGATGGAGAAGTACGGCAAGAAGGTCTACACGCTGGCGGCGGACTACAATTTCGGCCAGATCTCGGCCGAGTGGGTGCGCAACATCGTCAAGCAGAACGGCGGCGAAATGGTCGGCGAGGAGTTCATCCCGCTCGGCGTCTCGCAGTTCTCGCAAAGCATCCAGAACATCCAGAAGGCCAAGCCCGACTTCGTGGTGACGCTGCTGGTCGGCACCGCACAGGCCTCGTATTACGAGCAGGCGGCTTCCGCCAACGTCAATCTCCCGATGGCGTCCTCGGTCAACGTCGGACAGGGCTACGAGCACAAGCGCTTCAAGCCGCCGAGCCTGAAGGACATGTACGTCACCACCAACTACATCGAGGAAATCGACTCGCCGCAGAGCAAGGCGTTCCTGGCGAAGTTCAAGGCCAAGTTCCCCAACGAGCCCTATGTCAACCAGGAAGCCGAGAACTCCTATTTGGCGGTCTATCTCTACAAGCAGATGGTGGAGCGGGCGAAGTCGACCAAGCGTGACGACATCCGCAAGGTGATCGCGCAAGGCGATGTCTGCATGGACGCGCCGGAAGGCAAGGTCTGCATCGACCCCAAGAGCCAGCACATGTCGCACACCATCTACTTGGCCCACGTCAACGCCGATCACTCGATCGACTTCCCCAAGGTCTGGCCGGACATCAAGCCGTATTGGCTGGGTGACGCCGGCTGCGACCTGACGAAGAAAGATCCGATGGCACAGTACACGCCGTCGAATCCGCCGCCGAAGTAATTGGCGGCGGCCCGCTCCGGCGCCCCCTGACGCGCCGGAGCGGCCCATTTCAATCGGTCTGCACTTTTCGATCTTCGGCTACCCAAGAATTCGCCCCGGTACATTCGCTCGACCTGGACATACGATGGACATCGCGACGCTGGCCTTCTCGGCCCTGTTTCAATTCGGCGACGCCTTCGCCTTCCTGGTGCTGTCGGCCTGCGGGCTGGCGGTGATCTTCGGGATGATGGGCGTGATCAACCTCGCCCACGGCGAGTTCATCATGTGCGGCGCCTATATCACCGCCACCTGCACCCATGCAGGCCTGCCGCTGCCGCTCTCGATCATCGTCGGCGCCCTGGTGTCGGCGCTGGTCGGCATGCTGGTCGAATTCGTCGTCGTCCGTCACCTGTACGATCGCCCGCTCGACACGATCGTGGCGACCTGGGGCCTGAGCCTGATCGCCACGCAAGGCACGCTGATCGTGATCGGCTCGACCATGGCGGGCGTCGGCACGCCTTTCGGCAGCTTCCAGGTCGGCGCCTACTCCTACTCGATCTACCGGATTGTTCTGTTCTTCGCTGCGCTCGGTGTGCTCGGCGGCTTGTATGCGCTGTTCAACTGGACCTCGTTCGGCGTCAAGGCGCGGGCCACCATTCAGGTGCCGCACATGGCCGACGCGCTGGGCGTCGATACACGCTGGATCTACAGCCTGACCTTCGCCTGCGGCGCCGGCCTCGCCGGTCTTGCCGGCGGGCTATATGCGCCGACCATGACGCTGGTGCCGACGATGGGCGCGACCTTCATCATGGAAGCCTTCGTCACCGTGGTGATCGGGGGCGCCGACGTGTTCCTCGGCACCGCGCCGGCCGCTGCCGTGCTCGGCGTGGTGAAATCGGCCATGACGTCGTGGCAAGGACAGTTGTTCGGTCAGATCGGCCTGCTGGTCGCCGTCATCATCGTGGTCCGGGTGCTGCCGAAAGGCATCTCCGGCTTCCTGCTGCGCGAACGCACCTGAGGAGCGCAGCAATGAGCTTGATGTCCCTGTTTCATCACCTCGAAGGTCCGCAGACCAAGGGCCGTGGCCCGGCGTTCTGGGCGGCCTTCGGCGTCGCCCTCCTCGCCGCTCTCGCCTACCCGCTGTTCAGCGACGGCTACACGGTCGGCAACACCGCGTACTTCTTCGTCTGGGTGTTCATCGCCCTCAGCCTGTGCCTGATCTGGGGCTATGGCGGCGCCTTGTCGTTCGGCCAGACAGCCTTCTTCGGCATTGCCGGCTATGGCTACGGCATCCTGACCCTGAACTTTGGGGCAGCCTACGGCTTCACTCTGATCGCAGTGCTGATCGCCATCGCGATCGCCGCCGTGGTGGCTCTGCTGCTCGGCTATTTCATGTTCTTCGGCCGCATCGAAGGCGTGTTCCTCGGAATCGTCACGCTGGCGGTGACGCTGATGCTGGAGCGTTTCATGGCGCAGACCGCCGGGCCTGAATGGCGGATCGGCGCGGCACGGCTGAACGGCTTCAACGGCATGAGCGGCATGCCGCCGATAACCATCCCCTGGTTCGATGGGCCGATCGTACTCGTCGCCGACATCGGGCTTTACTACTTCATCCTGGCGCTGGTCATCTTTGTCTATCTCGGCTTGCGCATCCTGGTGAACTCGTCGTTCGGCAACGTCATCGTGGCGATCCGTGAGAATCCTGAGCGCGCCGAAATGCTCGGCTACGACATCCGCAAATATCAGCTGATCAATTTCGTGATCGGTGCGGCGCTGGCCGGTCTGTCGGGCGTGCTCTACACCGCCTGGGGCCAGTACATCACGCCGTCGAGCATGGGCATGACATCGGCGGCACTGCCGCTGATCTGGGTGGCGGTCGGCGGCCGCAGCGATCTGACCTCGACGCTGATCGGCACGCTTGTGGTGCTGGCCGGATTCCAGGCGCTGACGATCTACGGCAGCCAATATGCGCTGGTGGTGATGGGCGTGCTGCTCGTCCTCACCGTGCTGATCGCGCCGAACGGCCTCGTGCTCGGCGCCATGAACGTGATCGGGCGCATCGGCGCACGTACCAAGCGGGAGAGGCCGTAATGGCGCTGCTCGAACTCCGCGACCTCAACAAGCACTTCGGCGGCCTGCACGTCACCAACTCGGTGAACCTCGCCTTCGAGCCCGGTGAGATACACTGCCTGATCGGCCCCAACGGTGCCGGCAAGAGTACACTGTTTCGCCTGATCCTCGGCGAGCACCAGCCGGGCAGCGGCGATATCTTCTTTGCCGGCGACAACATCACGCATCTGAAATCCTTCGCACGAATCGCGCGCGGATTGTCGGTGAAGTTTCAGGTGCCGGGCGTGTTCAAGGGACTGTCGGTTCGCCAGAATCTTGAAATCGCGCTGCAGCGGACGCATCGCGCTGCTGAGCTCGATCGCGAGATCGACCGGTTGCTGGCGTTTCTCGGGCTCGAAGCCGAGCGCAACCAGACCGCCGGCAATCTTAGCCATGGCCAGAAGCAGTGGCTGGAGATCGGCATGGCGACCAGCCTGAAACCGCGGCTGTTGCTGCTCGACGAACCAACCGCCGGCATGTCGCCGGAAGAGACCTTCCAAACCGGCGAGATGGTGCAGCGGCTCAACGCGGAAGGCATGACCGTGGTGGCGATCGAACACGACATGGCGTTCGTCCGCCAGGTGGCGCAGCGGGTCACCGTGCTGCACCTCGGCCAGGTGTTCGCCCAGGGCTCGATCGACGAGATCGTGGCCGATGAGCGCGTCGCCGCGATCTATCTCGGACAGGCACACCATCATGCGTAAGGAAGTCATCCTCAATACGCTCGGGCTGCGCGCCGGCTACGGCGGAAAGCCGGTGCTGCAGGGCCTCGAGATCGAAGTTCGTGAAGGCGAGATCGTCGCGGTGATCGGCCGCAATGGCGTCGGCAAATCGACGCTGATGAAGAGCCTGATCGGGCTGGTGCCGGTGATGGACGGCTCGATCGTGTTTCGTGGCGAGCAGATCGAGCACCAGCCGGCGTTCCGCCGCGCCCGTCTCGGCATCGGCTACGTCCCGCAAGGCCGCGACGTGTTTCCGCGGCTGACCGTGGCGGAGAATATTGCGGTCGGCGCCGCGATCAACGGCGGCCTCACCGACGACGGCAAGCGAAATATCATCGAGACATTTCCCATCCTCGGCGAGCGCTGGAGCCAGCGCGCCGGCACGATGTCGGGCGGTCAGCAGCAGCAGCTCGCGATCGGCCGCGTGCTGATCGCCGATCCGCAATTGATCCTGCTCGACGAGCCGTCCGAGGGCATCCAGCCCAACATCGTGCAGGACATCGCCCGCGACATGGTGGCGCTGAATCAGAAGACCGGCGTGACCATCATCCTGGTCGAGCAGAACCTCGACATGATCCGGGCGATGGCGCAGCGCTGCTACGTGATGGACAAGGGCCGGATCGTCGCCAACCTCGACCGCGCGGCGCTCGACGACGAAGCTGAAATGCGTCGCCATCTGGCGGTGTGAACTTATTCAACCAAGGAGAACCGACATGGCTTGGCAGACCGACTCGATCATGGCGCGCAAGGGCGTCGCTAAGGGCGTGCGCGGCGCGGCCCACAGCATCACCGAGGCGACGCAGGGCAAGTATCACTACGTCTACGGCCCCTATGTCGAGCCGGTGCTGACGGTCGATCCGGGTGCGGTGATCTCCGCCGAGACCCACGACGCGTTCGAGGGCGCGATCAAGAAGGAAACCGACGTCCCTTCGAAGATCCTCAACTTCCCGTTCCTCAATCCGCAGAACGGCCCGGTCTACGTCAACGGCGCCGAGAAGGGCGATACGCTGGCAGTGTACATCGAGAGCATCGTGCCGCGCGGTCCGCAGCCCCGCGGCACCACCGTGGTGATGCCGGAATTCGGCGGCCTGGTCGGCACCGGCAACACCGCGCTGCTCAACCCGCCGCTGCCCGAAGTGGTGAAGAAGCTCGACATCACGCTCGAACACGGCACCAAATGGAACGACAAGATCACCCTGCCCTACGAGCCGTTCATCGGCACCATCGGCACCTCGCCGGAGATCGAAGCGATCTCATCGCTGGTTCCGGACTACTACGGCGGCAACATGGATCTGCCGGATGTCGGCGTCGGCGCGGTGATCTATCTGCCGGTCAACACCAAGGGCGCCCTGCTCTATCTCGGCGACTGCCACGCCGCGCAGGGCGATGGCGAACTCTGTGGCGTCGCGATCGAACATCCGACCGTGACCACCGTGCAGGTCGATGTGATCAAGAACTGGACCATCCACTGGCCGCGGCTGGAGACCAAGGATTTCATCATGACCATCGGCTCGGCGCGGCCGATGGAAGACGCGGCGCGCATCGCCTATCGCGAGCTGTGCCGCTGGATGGCGGCCGACTACGGCTTCGACGAGATCGACGCCTACATGCTGCTCACGCAGGCTGGCCGCGTCCGGCTCGGCAACATGGTCGATCCGAAATACACGCTCGGCGCGTCGATCAAGAAGTCGTTCCTGGTCTGAGAGGAGCGACGACGATGCCGCAAATGCTGAAGGTCGCCACCGTTCAGTTCGAACCGGTCATAGCCGAGAAGGAGCGCAATGTCGCGCGCCTGCTCGAGCTGTGCGAGGAAGCCGCGGTGGACGGCGCCAAACTGATCGTCACCCCGGAGATGGGCACCACCGGCTACTGCTGGTACGACCGCGCCGAAGTGGCGCCGTTCGTTGAGCCGATCCCGGGCCCAACCACCGATCGGTTCGCTGCGCTGGCCCGCAAGCATGATTGCTACATCGTCGTCGGCCTGCCGGAAGTCGACCAGGACGGCATCTATTTCAATTCCGCCGTGCTGATCGGCCCGGAGGGCTTAATCGGGCGTCATCGCAAGACGCATCCTTACATCTCCGAACCAAAATGGTCGGCGGCGGGCGATCTGCACAATCAGGTGTTCGAGACGCCGATCGGGCGGATTTCGCTCTTGATCTGCATGGACATCCATTTCGTCGAAACCGCGCGGCTGATGGCGCTCGGCGGCGCCGATATCATCTGCCACATCTCGAACTGGCTGGCTGAGCGCACCCCGGCGCCTTACTGGATCAGCCGTGCATTCGAGAATTCCTGCTACGTGATCGAGAGCAACCGCTGGGGGCTGGAGCGCACCGTTCAGTTCTCCGGCGGCAGCTGCGTGATCGCGCCGGACGGCAGCATCGTGGCGGTGATCGACGGCGGCGATGGTGTCGCGTTCGCGGAGATCGATCTCGATGCCGCGCGCGATCGCCGGATCGGCGGCGAACCTCTACTCCGGCAGCGGCGGCCGGAATTGTATCCAGAGTTGTTGACCGACACGTTCAGTTGGAATCCGTACGACTTCTTTGGCCTTTATGGCCACGAAAAATGGCCGCAGGGAAAGGTGTCGCGGATCAGCGCGGCGCAGTTTGCGCCCGGCGATGACGTCGATGCAAATATCGCAAAGATTGCCGAACTGGCGCGCGATGCCAGGGCCGCAGGCGCCGAGCTCGTGGTGTTTCCGGAGCTATCAGTCACGGGCCTGAACGAACCGGCAAAGCGCGCCCAGACGATCCCAGGGTCCTCGACGACGCGACTCGCTGCGCTGGCGCGCGAATTGTCGCTGTATCTGGTCTGCGGCCTCGCAGAGCGCGACGGTGCCACGCTCTACAACAGCGCGGTGCTGATCGGGCCGGACGGCGCAATCACGACTTATCGCAAGACCCATCTGACCGAGGCCGAGCAGAGCTGGGCCATCGCCGGCGACGGCTTCGTGGTGGCCGACACCCCGCTCGGACGCATCGGCCTGCTGATCGGACACGATGCGATGTTTCCCGAGCCCGGCCGCGTGCTGGCGCTGCGCGGTTGCGACATCATCGCCTGCCCGGCAGCGATCACCACGCGATTCAGCACGCCGCACGCAGGCACGCAGGTGGCGCAGCCGGCCCCGATCCCGACCGGGGCTGATCCTTATCACTGGCACCATTTCCGCGTGCGTGCCGGCGAGAACAACGCTTACTTGGCGTTCGCCAATGTGATCGACCCTGCACGCGGCTATCCGGGCGTGAGCGGCGTGTTCGGACCGGATACGTTCGCGTTCCCGCGGCGCGAGGCGATCGCCGCTGAAGGCGAGAACATCGCCACTGCGACAATCGACACCAGCAATCTGGACAGCGTCTACCCGACCAATGTGGTACGCCGAAAGGATCTGGTCGCGATGCGCAAGCCGCACAGTTACCGACCGTTGATACAAGCCACGACTGGAAATTATTGAGCCATAGAGGGAGCTGACGATGGATTTGGGACTGAAGGGCGCCAAGGTACTTGTCACCGGCGGCACCAAGGGAATCGGCCGGGCCATTGCCGAGACCTTCGCGGCGGAAGGCTCAGCGGTCGGATTGTGCGCGCGCAACGCTGACGAAGTCGCGAGCACGATCGCCGCGCTGGAGAAGGCCGGCGCCAAGGCGTTCGGCGGCGTGGCCGACGTCTCCGACGGTCCTGCGCTAAAAGCCTGGGTCGCCGACATGGCCGCCAAACTCGGCGGCATCGACGTGGTCGTGGCAAATGTCAGCGCGCTCGCGATCAGCGCCGACGAGGAGAGCTGGGCCAAGGGCTTCGCCACCGACATGATGGGGACCGTGCGGCTCGTCGACAGCGCCATGCCGTATCTGGAGAAGAGCCAGCAGCCGGCGATCGTCACCGTGTCGAGTGTATCGGGCCGCGAAGTCGATTTCGCCGCCGGCCCCTACGGGACCTTCAAGGCCGCGATCATCCACTACACCCAGGGCCTGGCCTATCAACTCGCAGGCAAGGGCATCCGTGCCAATACGGTGTCACCCGGCAACACCTATTTCGAAGGCGGCGTCTGGGAGAACATCAAGAACGGCAATCCCGATCTGTACAAGACCGCGCTGGCGCTGAATCCGACCGGCCGGATGGGAACGCCGCAGGAGATGGCCAACGCGGTCGTCTTCCTCGCGAGCCGCGCCGCGAGCTTCATCACCGGCACCAACCTGGTCGTCGACGGCGCGTTGACCCGGGGGGTGCAATTCTAGAGCAGTTCACC
>NZ_BADD01000126.1 GCF_000333455.1 Rhodopseudomonas sp. B29 | reverse complement strand
CATCACCATTCTTTTCGGCGGCACCAGTAAGGAGCGATTGGTTTCCGTCGCTTCCGCCCAGGCGCTGCATGCGGCGTTGCCGGACGCCGATCTGTGGTTTTGGGACGCGGATAACCGCGTCTATCCCACGAACTCCGAAGCGCTACTGACGCACACGCGCCCGTTCGAAGAGGCCTTCCATCCAACCACCGGCAGCCTGGGCGAGATCGAGCCGGCGCTCGATCTCGCCGCTGCCGAGCAGCGGCTGATGTTGCTGGCGCTGCACGGCGGCGCCGCCGAGAACGGCGAATTGCAGGCGATGTGCGAACTGCGCGGCGTACCGTTCACCGGTTCGGGCTCGGCTGCGTCGCATCTGGCCTTCGACAAGGTCGCGGCCAAGCGCTTTGCGGCCATTGCCGGGGTGAAGGCGCCGCTCGGCGTGACGCTCGCCGAGGCCGAGACCGCGCTCGAAGCGCACGGCCGGCTGATCGCCAAGCCGACTCGCGACGGGTCGAGCTACGGGCTGTTCTTCATCAATGCCAGGCAGGACCTCGTCGCGGTCCGTAACGCTGCCAAGACCGAGGACTATCTGATCGAGCCCTTCGTCGCCGGCATCGAGGCGACCTGCGGCGTGCTGGAGCAGGCCGACGGATCGCTGCTGGCGCTGCCGCCGATCGAGATCGTGCCGGCCGATGGCGGCTTCGACTACACCGCCAAATATCTCGCCAAGTCCACGCAGGAGATCTGCCCCGGCCGGTTCGAGCCGGACGTCGCCGCGACGATCATGGATTATGCGGTGAGGGCGCATCGGGCGATGTCGTGCCGCGGCTATTCGCGGTCCGACTTCATCGTAACCGCTGATGGACCGGTGTTCCTGGAGACCAATACGCTGCCTGGCCTGACCAAGGCTTCGCTGTATCCCAAGGCGCTGAAAACGCAGGGCATCGCGTTCCTGGACTTCCTGCACGGCCAGATCGCGCTGGCGGAGCGCCGGCTCCGCGGTTGAGGTCGGAGGCGGCGCAACCCTGGCGTCTCCGGGCGCCGAGCGGCCGGTCGCAAATCCTTCTCCGAACGCATCAAATTCGTCTGCGAAGCGGTGCGGTTTACCAATTGTTTACCAGGACGGCCGAAGGTCGAATTTGGTGGCGCGGTTGCGCTCGGTGAGCCGGACGTGGGCCGGAGCGTGTTCGCTTCGGGTCGCGCATGTGGGGCGGTTGGTCTGATCGGTGCGTGATCAGGGGCCGTTCTGGCGGCACCGAGATGTCGATCGTGCCGGAGCCCGGCCGGATTTGCGGGCACAACGAGTAACGAGCGCTGGCATGAACGGTGGGGGTCGTCTCGCCCAGTCTTCGCGACTGTCGAGGCTTCAATCTGACCTT
Source organism: Rhodopseudomonas sp. B29 (assembly GCF_000333455.1). Taxonomy (GTDB): domain Bacteria; phylum Pseudomonadota; class Alphaproteobacteria; order Rhizobiales; family Xanthobacteraceae; genus Rhodopseudomonas. The sequence goes on along the minus strand of NZ_BADD01000126.1, from coordinate 8,434 downwards.
TGGGCGGTTGCCGATGCGGTGACGGCGTTGGTGCGCCGGCGGCTGGCTCGGCGTAAACGCGCGGCGCCGTCGCCGCTCGATCGGCCGGTTCAGCCGAACGGCTTCATTGCGCTCGTCGAGAAGTATCTGCCGCATCGGACCGGCGTGGCTCTGACGGTGGTGATTTTGCTGGGCAGTGCCGGGCTGGGGGTCGTCAAAGGCGGCCATGTCGACGAGTTCGTTCAGGCGCTCGACGATGCCCGCAATGCGGCCGCCAACATCGCCGGTTTCCGCATTCATCGCGTCGCCATTGCCGGCCGCAAGCAGTTGACTCAGGACGAGGTGCTGGCGATCGGCGGCATCAGCGGCCGCTCGTCTCTGTTGTTCCTCGACGCCGCTGCGGTGCGCGACAAGCTCAAGGCCAATCCCTGGATCGCCGATGCGACGGTGATCAAGTTCTACCCGGGCGAACTACAGATCGACATCGTCGAGCGCTCGCCGTTTGCGCGATGGCAGCTCAACGGCCGGACCTCCGTCATCGCCGACGATGGTGCCGTGCTCGAGCCTTTCGTGGCCCAGCGTTTCCTGACGCTCCCGCTCGTGGTCGGCAAAGGCGCGGGGCCGCAGGCCAAGGATTTTTTGGCGCTGCTGGCGCGCTATCCGCGGGTGGCTTTGCAGACCCGCGCGGTGGCGCTGGTGGGAGAGCGGCGCTGGAACGTGTGGCTGTCCAACGGACTCGTTATCCGCCTGCCCGAGCAGGATGTCGGCAACGCGCTCGCCGACCTGAGCAAGGCCGATCAGGACGACAAGCTGTTCTCGCGTGACATCACCGCGATCGACATGCGGCTGGCCGACCGGCTGACGGTCCGTCTGTCCGACGACGCCTTCAAGGCGCGTGAGGATCTGTTCAAGGACAAGAAGCCGAAGAAGAAAGCGGGCGACGCGTGACCGGCATCGATCGCAGCATGACGCCTAAAACGCGACCGATGCCGCCGCATCGCACGGCGCTGGTCGCGTCGCTGGATATCGGAACCAGCAAGATCGCCTGCATGATCGCTCGGCTGAAGCCTTGCCCGCCGAAGGAAGCGCTGCGCGGCCGCAGCCACGCCGTCGAACTGCTCGGCTACAGCCAGATCCAGTCGCGCGGCGTCAAGGCCGGCGCGGTCATCGACATGGTCGAGTGCGAAAAGGCGATCCGCCACGCCGTCGCGCTCGCCGAGCGCATGGCCAAAGTGCGGGTCGAGTCGGTGCTGCTGTCGGTCTCTGCCGGCCGGCTGCAGGGGCAACTCATCGAGGCGACTTCGGATATCAAGGGGGGCGCCGTCACTGCCGCCGACGTCACCCGCGTCACCTCGACAGGGATGCACCATGCGACCGCGGCCGGCCGTGCCGTGCTGCACGCGTTGCCGGTCGGCTACACACTCGACGGCGTCAAAGGCATTCGCGATCCGCGTGGCATGGTGGCGGGCCAGTTCGGCGTCGACATGAATGTCGTCACGGCCGACGCCACGGTCGCCAAGAACCTGATGCTCGCGGTCGAGCGCTGCCATCTCAACGTCGAAGCAATGGCGGCGAGTCCTTATGTCGCAGGCCTGTCGGTTCTGACCGACGACGAGGTCGATCTCGGCGCCGCGCTGATCGAAATGGGGGCGGGGACGACCACCATCGCGGTCTACTCCGCCGGGCGTTTCGTACACGCCTCGGGCTTCGCCCTCGGTGGTCATCACATCACGATGGATCTCGCTCGCGGACTCAGCGCTTGCATTGCGGATGCCGAGCGAATCAAGACGTTATATGGCACGGTGCTGACCGGCGGTTCCGATGCGCGCGAGCTGATGTCGATCCCGGCTGCCGGGGACATTGAGCGGGATACTCCGCAAGTGATTTCTCGCGCGACGATCGCCAACATTATCCGGCATCGCGCCGAGGAGATATTCGAGATGGTCAGGGACCGCCTTGCGGAGTCGCCGTTCGCGGCAGAGCCGCGGGCTCGCGTGGTACTCAGCGGCGGCGCTTCCCAACTCACCGGCATTCCCGAATTGGCGACGCGCATTCTCGGCCGCACGGTGCGGGTCGGGCGTCCGCTTGGTTTCGGCCGGCTGCCGACCGAAGCGAAGAGCGCGTCGTTCGCGGTTCCTTCGGGACTGCTCGTCTACCCACAATACGCTCATCTCGAACACCTCGAGCCGCGGCATGCGCAACAAGTCCGCACGGCCGAGCGCCACGGTTACATCGGCAAGGTCGGCCGCTGGCTGCGCGAGGGGTTCTGATGATTTTCGTCCAGCTTACATCCACATTCACCCGTCGCTCCGGCCGCTCCTCCGGGCACCACGAACCTACGCGCGCGTAATCGAGAGGCACCCATGACCATCAACCTGAACGTCCCTGATATTCGCGAGCTGCGGCCCCGCATCACCGTGTTCGGCGTCGGCGGCGCCGGCGGCAATGCGGTCAACAACATGATCACCGCCGGCCTCGATGGCGTGGACTTCGTGGTCGCCAACACCGACGCGCAGGCGCTGACGATGTCGAAGGCGCAGCGGCTGATCCAGATGGGCACTCAGGTGACGCAGGGCCTCGGCGCCGGCTCGCAGCCGGACGTCGGCTCGGCCGCCGCGCAGGAAGTCATCGACGAAATCCGCGATCATCTGTCGGGCGCCAACATGGTGTTCGTCACCGCCGGCATGGGCGGTGGCACCGGCACCGGCGCTGCTCCGGTGATCGCCAAGGCGGCGCGCGAGATGGGCATCCTCACCGTCGGCGTCGTCACCAAGCCGTTCCACTTCGAAGGCGCGCGCCGGATGCGGACCGCTGAGTCCGGCATCACCGAGCTGCACAAAGTCGTCGATACGCTGCTGATCATCCCGAACCAGAATCTGTTCCGGGTCGCCAACGAGAAGACCACCTTCGCCGACGCCTTCGCGATGGCCGACCAGGTGCTGTATTCGGGCGTCGCCTGCATCACCGACCTGATGGTCAAGGAAGGCCTGATCAACCTCGACTTCGCCGACGTCCGCGCTGTGATGCGCGAGATGGGCAAGGCGATGATGGGCACCGGCGAAGCCTCCGGCGAGAAGCGCGCGCTGACCGCCGCCGAAGCCGCCATCGCCAATCCGCTGATCGACGACTCGTCGATGAAGGGCGCCCGTGGCCTGTTGATCTCGATCACCGGCGGCAAGGACCTGACGCTGTTCGAAGTCGACGAAGCCGCCACCCGCATTCGCGAGGAAGTCGATCAGGACGCCAACATCATCGTCGGCGCCACCTTCGACGAAAGCCTCGACGGCATCATCCGCGTGTCGGTCGTGGCGACCGGCATCGAGCAGGCTCAGTTGTCGCGCGCCGCCGGTTCGCTTTCGGCCGCTGCCACTCCAGTCGCGGCTCAGTCGGTCGGCGACAATCGCCTGGCCGAACTGACCGCCAAACTGCGTGCTGACAACCAGCGTATCGCCGAAGCCGCTGCCGCCCGTGCGGCGCAGGTCGCCGCGCCGGCCGCCGCCGGCGCTCCGCAGCGCTCGCCGAGCAATGTCGAGCGCGCTGCGCTCGCCGCAATCGCCGCCGCTGTCGGCAACGAGCCGATGCCGGCCGCTCAGGTGCCGCAGGCGCCCGTTGCGCCGGCTTCTTACGGCGACGTCACCGTGCGTCCGATCCCGCAGAAGCCGTCGCTGTTCCCCGATATCGAGCAGGCTCAGGCCGTGGCTGAAGAACCGGCGACGCCCGAGTCCTTCATTCCGCAGCAGGCCGAGCGCGCCGCCATGCGCGCGCCGCGGATGCCGCGGTTCGATGAACTGCCGGTGCCGGCTCAGAACGAAATCCGCCAGGCCCGTGGCGACGCCGACGACGATCATCCGCAAAAGCGGCTGTCCTTGCTGCAGCGTCTGGCCAACGGCCTCGGCCGCCGCGAGGACGAGCAGGAAGCCGTGGCTCCGGCCCGGACGGACGGCCCGCAGATGCCGGCGCTGCCGGAGCGCCGCCCGCAGCGCAGCGTCGCCGAGCAGATGGGCGGCCACCCCCCGGTGTCGGAGTATGCGAAGCGGCCGGCTCCGCAGGGCCTCGATTTGCACGGTAGGCCGGCACCTGTGGCCGCTGCGCCACAGGGCGACGACCATCTCGATATCCCCGCCTTCCTGCGCCGTCAGGCGACCTGATCGGACGGCAGAAGTTTGGCAATGTATTGGCCCGGGCAGGGGGACTGCCCGGGCCTTTTTGTGCGCGGGAGCGAGCGGTTAATCGTCTATTAAGACATTGAGTTCGTTATGTATTTTTCTACCGTTGGGTTTCCGGAACGAAAACGGGCCGGTCACGATTGGTTTCGAATTCGATTAAGCAGCGGCGGTAATGCGGCGGGTTTGGGGTAACAATCCGTAAAAAAGCGTGAGTTGGCGCGCTTTGAGGCAGTGCTATGGTCACTGGGACTTGGGGACGCACCCGATCGAGTCGCACCGGCCGAAAGGCCCGGTTTCGGTCGGAAAGTGGGTCAGTGGTGGGCAGTTTACTCATGAAATCCAGCCGGCAAACGACGCTGCGTTCGCAAGCCACCGTCACCGGTGTGGGCGTCCATTCGGGACGCCCCGTCAATCTGACCATCGGGCCCGCAGACATCAATGCGGGTTTTATTTTTGTCCGGACCGGACTTGAAGGCGCCGATCGTGAGATCCAGGCGACTGCAAAAGCGGTGGTGGCGACTGAGCTGGCAACCGTTCTTGGTGACGCCGACGGTCCGCTGGTCTCGACCGCCGAACACATTCTGGCCGCGCTGCGCGGCATGGGCATCGACAATGCCATCATCGAAGTCGACGGTCCGGAAGTTCCGATCATGGACGGCAGCGCCGCTCCGTTCGTCGCCGCGATCGAGCAGGCCGGCATTCGCGAGCAGGCCGCGCCGCGCCGCTTCATCCAGGTGCTGAAGCCGGTTCAGGTCGCCCAGGGCGAATCGTTCGGCGAGCTACGTCCTCATGCCGGCGGCTTCCGCGTCGAAGTCGAAATCGATTTCACCAATCCGCTGATCGGCAAGCAGAAATACGCGCTCGCCGTCGAGCCGGAGAACTTCCGCCGCGAAGTCTCAAGGGCCCGTACTTTCGGCCGGATGTCCGACGTGGCGCGGCTGTGGAGCATGGGCTACGCGCTCGGCGCCTCGTTCGAGAACTCGATCGTGTTCGACGAGGATCGCCTGCTCAACACCGAAGGCCTGCGCTATTCGGACGAATGCGCCCGCCACAAGTTGCTCGACGCCGTTGGCGACCTGGCGCTGGCCGGCCTGCCGCTGCTCGGCGCCTATCGCTCGGTGCGCGGCGGCCATAAGCTCAACCACGCGGTTCTGACGGCGCTGCTCGCCGACCGCAGCGCCTGGCGTATCGTCGAAGCCGAGCCGGCGCGCCGCGCCGTGCGTGGCCACGCCGAAGCGGTCACCGGCCTCGTCGGCGGCATGGTCGCCCCCGCCTATGGCCCGGACGTGTCCTAAGCGGCGACAGCTGCCTCATTGGCATTAACCAAGCTGCGTTGATCCTCACAGGTGCGCCGATTTGCTCGCCTTATTCCGGGCGGATTGGCTCCGTATCGGGTTTGGTTAAGCGACCATTTTCGGCTACACGAAGCGGGCGGTCGCAGCACGCATCCGGGCAGGGCGCTGGACGAAATCGCCGCGAGCCGGCCGCGTTGCCGGGGGCAGATCGTTTTCCATGGGATCGGGTTGGAATTGATGTCGGGACAGCGGATCACGCACGGACTGCGGAGCGGCTTTGCGGCCATCGGCAATGATCGCGCGCGTCGCGGGCTCTTCGCGCTGTGCGGCCTCGTCGTGCTGGCGCTGCCGCTCGCCGGCTGCGGCACCGGCGCGATCTTCGACAAATTCCTCGCCAAGGACGAAGACAAGTTCAACGACGAGCCGGCCGACAAGCTCTACAACGAGGGCCTGTTCCTGATGAATCAGGACAAGGATCCGAAGGCGGCCTCCAAGAAGTTCGAAGAAGTCGACCGCCAGCATCCGTATTCGGACTGGGCTCGTAAATCGCTGCTGATGTCCGCTTACGCGTTCTATCAGGCCGGCGACTACGACAGCTGCATCGGTTCGGCGACGCGTTATGTCACGCTGCATCCCGGCAGCCCGGACGCCGCCTACGCGCAGTATCTGATCGCCGCCTCGAACTACGACCAGATCCCTGATGTCTCGCGCGATCAGGGCCGCACCGAAAAGGCGATCGCGGCGCTCGAAGAGGTGATTCGCAAATATCCGACGTCCGAATACGCCAACAGCGCCAAGCAGAAGCTGGAAGGCGCCCGCGACCAGCTCGCCGGCAAGGAGATGGCGGTCGGCCGTTATTACATGGAGAGGCGCGACTACGCTGCGGCGATCAACCGCTTCAAGACTGTGGTGACGCGCTACCAGACCACCCGCCACGTCGAGGAGGCGCTGGCGCGCCTGACCGAAGCCTATATGGCGATCGGCATCGTCGGCGAGGCGCAGACCGCCGCTGCCGTGCTTGGCCACAATTTTCCTGACAGCCGCTGGTACAAAGACGCCTATAATCTTGTAAAATCCGGTGGACTCGAACCGGCCGAAAACAAGGGCTCCTGGATCTCGAAGTCGTTCAAGAAGCTCGGTCTGGGATAGGATCTTCCTCACATGCTTTCGCGCCTCTCGATCCGCGACATCGTGCTGATCGAACGGCTCGATATCGAGTTTGCGAAAGGCCTCGCCGTGCTGACCGGTGAGACCGGCGCCGGCAAGTCGATCCTGCTCGACGCCTTCGCGCTGGCGCTGGGCGGCCGCGGTGATGCTTCGCTGGTGCGCCACGGCGCCGAACATGGCCAGGTCACCGCTACCTTCGACGTCGCCAAGGACCATCCGGCGTTCGCGATCCTCAAAGCAAACGGCCTCGACGAACCAGTCGACGACGAAGCCGGCGAGCTGATCCTGCGCCGCGTTCAGCTCGGCGACGGCCGCACCCGCGCCTTCATCAACGATCAGTCGGTGAGCGTGCAGACGCTGAAGGCGGTCGGCGCGGCTCTGGTGGAAATCCATGGCCAGCATGACGAGCGCGCGCTGGTCGATGCCGCCACCCACCGCCGGCTCCTCGACGCCTTCGCCGGCCTGGAAAAGGATGTCGCCGCGGTCGAAACGCTGTGGGACGGCCGCCGCACCGCGCGCGCCGATCTAGACGCTCACCGTGCCGGCATGGAACGCGCCGCGCGCGAAGCCGACTATCTGCGCCATGCCTCCGACGAGCTGAAGCAGCTCGCGCCCAAGGACGGCGAGGAGACGGCGCTGGCGGAACGCCGCGCCACCATGATGCAGGGCGAGAAGATCGCCTCCGATCTGCGCGAGGCGCAGGAAGTCGTCGGCGGCCCGCATTCGCCGGTCAGCGCTCTCGCCGCCGCCGTGCGCCGGCTGGAGCGCCGTGCCGGCACAGCGCCGCAACTGATCGAGCCGGCCGTGAAAGCGATCGATGCCGCCATCAACGCGCTGGAAGAGGCCGACCAACATCTGAACGCTGCGCTGGCGGCGGCCGATTTCGATCCGCTCGAACTCGAGCGCATCGAGGAGCGGCTGTTCGCGCTGCGCGCCGCGGCGCGCAAATACTCGACGCCGGTCGATGGCCTCGCGGCGCTCGCCGCCAAATACGCCGCCGACGTGGCACTGATTGACGCTGGCGCCGGCAAGCTCAAGAAGCTGGAGCAGGCCGCCGCTGAAGCCGACGCGCGCTACGACGCGGCCGCCGCGAAACTCTCCGCCGCGCGGACCAAAGCCGCCGACAAGCTCAACAAGGCCGTCAACGGCGAACTGGCGCCGCTCAAGCTCGAACGCGCCAAGTTCATGACCCAGGTCGAGGCCGACGCCGCGACGCCGGGCCCGCAGGGCATCGACCGCGTCGAATTCTGGGTACAGACCAACCCCGGCACGCGGCCCGGGCCGATGATGAAAGTCGCCTCCGGCGGCGAGCTGTCGCGCTTCCTTCTGGCGCTGAAAGTGGTGCTGTCCGACAAGGGCTCGGCGCCGACGCTGGTGTTCGACGAGATCGACACCGGAGTGGGCGGCGCCGTCGCCGACGCCATCGGCGGCCGCCTGGCGCGACTGGCTTCGAAGGTTCAGGTGATGGCCGTCACCCACGCCCCGCAAGTCGCCGCCCGCGCCGACCAGCATCTGTTGATCTCCAAGGCCGCCCTCGACAAAGGCAAACGCGTCGCCACCCGCGTCGCCGCACTCGCCGACGACCACCGCCGCGAAGAAATCGCCCGCATGCTGGCGGGAGCGGAGATCACCGCCGAGGCAAGGGCTGCGGCGGACAGGCTGATCAAGGCGGCGGGGTAGCGGCGTCTCGCCAAGGCCCGGCGCGGCAGCCGGTGCCGAGATTCCGGGTTCGCGAGCTCCGCTCGCGCCCCGGAATGACTCGCGGAATGGCGATTCGCGTCACATTCCGTCATTCCGGGGCGCTCGCGAAGCGAGCGAACCCGGAAT
>NZ_BADD01000127.1 GCF_000333455.1 Rhodopseudomonas sp. B29 | reverse complement strand
CGTGCTGCGCACGTTGTCGCGCGCCTACCGCTCCGACGACATGTTCTGTCGCTTCGCCGCGTCCGGCCTCGCCATCCTGTTCGGCATCCAGGCGGCGATCAACATGGCGGTGAATCTGCAATTGATCCCAGCCAAGGGCATGACGTTGCCTTTCATCTCTTATGGCGGCTCCTCGATGGTGTCGCTGGCCTACGGCGTCGGCATGATGCTGGCGCTGACGCGGCAGCGGCCAAAGACCGAAGTCGACGCTGCCATGGCGGCGAGCTACGCGTAGCACCATGACCGACGCGCCCCTGATCCTGCTTGCCGCCGGCGGCACCGGCGGCCATCTGTTTCCCGCCGAGGCGCTCGGCGTGGTGCTGATGCAGCGCGGCTATCGGGTGCGGCTGGTCACCGATCATCGGGCGATGAAGTACAGCGGCCTGTTCTCGGCCGAGATGACCGACGTGGTACCGAGCGAGACGGTACGAAACAGGACGCCATGGGCGCTCGCCCGGACGGCCGTGATGCTCGGCACGGGCACGCTGGTCGCGCTCAATCTGATGCGGCGACTGAAGCCGGCCGCGGTGATCGGCTTTGGCGGTTATCCGACGCTGCCGCCGCTGATCGCCGCCAGCTTACTGCGCATTCCGACGCTGATTCACGATGCCAACGCGGTGATGGGCCGCGCCAATCGGCTGCTGTCCGGCCGTGTCAGTGCCATCGCCACCTCGCTGCCCGGCGTGCTCGACCGCGATCCGCAGCTTGCCGGTAAGGCGACTACCACCGGCACCCCGATGCGACCGGCGATCCTCGCTGCCGCCGCGGTCCCGTTCGTGTCGCTCCAGCCAAACGGTCCACTGCGCCTGCTCGTGGTCGGCGGCAGCCAGGGCGCGCGGATCATGGCCGATATCGTGCCGGGCGCGATCGAGCAACTCGATCCCGCGCTGCAAGCGCGGCTGATGCTGACCCAGCAGGTCCGCGACGAGGACATGGCGCGGGTAAGGGCGGTCTACGATCGGCTGAAGCTGAGTTGCGAGCTGGCGCCGTTCTTTTCGGATCTGCCGGCGCGGCTGGCTGCCAGTCAGCTCGTAGTGTCGCGCTCAGGTGCCGGCACCGTCGCCGAGCTCGGCGCGATCGGCCGGCCGTCGATCCTGGTGCCTCTGCCCGGTGCGATCGACCAGGACCAATTCGCCAATGCCGGTGTGCTGGCCGATGCCGGTGGCGCCATACGGATCGTGCAGAGCGATTTCACCTCAGAGCGGCTGGCGGCCGAGATTACGGCGCTTGCTGGCGATCCCAACCGGCTGACCGCAATGGCGGTGGCCGCGAAGTCGGTCGGCCGGCTCGACGCGGCGGACCGGCTGGCCGATCTGGTGGAGAGGGTCGCAGACGTCCGCTAACGGGCGAGCTAGAGCCGCACCTCGGCCACCAGATAATCCAGAAACGCCCGCACCCGCGCCGGTAAGTGTCCGCTGTGGCCGACGAACACGGCATGGATCGGCTCGAGGTCGCGGGGATTGAAGTCTTCGAGTAGCGGCACCAGCCGGCCGGCTTCGATGTCGGGCTCGACATGAAAGCGGGCCAGCCGTGAAATGCCCATGCCGGCAACGGTCAGCCGCTGCATCGCTTCGCCGTCGCTGACCAGCGCATTACCCGCAGGATTGATGGTGATCGTCTCGCCGGAATGTAGCCTGAACGGCCAGCCGTCCTTCCATTTGCCGAAGCCGAAATCCAGCAGATTGTGGTTGGAAAGATCCTTGGGTGTTTGCGGGGTGCCGCGTTCGGCGAGATAGTCCGGCGAGGCGACCACGACCATCCGGCTGTCGCCGAGCTTGCGCGCCAGCAGGCGCGACTCCCTCATTGCTCCGACCCGAATGGCGACGTCCGCACGCTGCTCCAGCAGGTCGACCACGATATCGGTCAACGTCACTTCGACCTTGATGCCCGGATAGCGCCGGGTGAAATCCGGAAGCAGCGGAAGAAGACATCGCAGGCCGAACGGCACGCTGGTGTTGACGCGGAGCAGACCGGTCGGCGTGGCCCCGACCGCAGCTTCGCGCTCGGCCACGGCCATCTCGTCGAGGATGCGCACCGCGCGCTCGTAGAACGTGGCGCCTTCCGGCGTGAGCTGCAGTTTGCGGGTGGAGCGGTTGATCAGACGCACGCCGAGCCGGGCTTCGAGGCGGGCCACCAGCTTGCTCACCGCTGAGGGCGTCATCCGGAACGCACGGGCGGCGGCGGAGAATCCGCCGAGTTCGACCACCCGGGTGAAGACCTCCATCTCGCCGGAGCGGTTGACGTCGAGGCGCGACATGATGAATTCAATTCACAAGTATTTTTCCATTTAGATGTCTATCTCATCAATCGTGAGAGGTCCATATGGTCCGTACTTGGCCCCTCGGCCTGTCGTTCTGCCGGAGACCACCTCATGCCCCTCGCACTCTATGCGTTGACTGCCGGCGCGTTCGGAATCGGTGTCACCGAATTCGTCATCATGGGTCTGCTGCTCGAGGTCGGCCGTGACCTCGGCGTCTCGATCCCGGCCGCCGGCCTGCTGATTTCCGGCTATGCGCTGGGGGTGGTGGTGGGCGCGCCGATCATGACCATTGCCACCGGCCGGTGGCCGCGAAAGACGGTGCTGCTGGTGCTGATGGGGATCTTCACCCTCGGCAATCTCGCGTGCGCGCTGGCGCCCGACTACTGGAGCCTGATGGCGGCGCGCGTGCTTACCGCCTTCGCCCACGGCACTTTCTTCGGGGTCGGAGCGGTGGTCGCGACGAGTTTGGTGGCGGCAAACAAGCAGGCTTCGGCGATCTCGATCATGTTCGCCGGTCTGACAGTTGCGACCATCCTGGGCGTGCCGTTCGGGACCTGGCTCGGACAAGCCTATGGCTGGCGCGCCACCTTCTTCGCGGTCACGCTGGTCGGTCTGTTGGCGATGGCGGCGGTGGCGTTGCTGGTGCCGCCGGTGAAGACGGCGCAGGATCGCACGAAGCTGTCGGACGATCTCGCGGTGCTGGTGCGGCCGCAGGTGCTGCTGGCCCTGCTGACGACGATCCTGGGGTGGATCGGGATCTTCGCCCTGTTCACCTATGTGGCGCCGATTCTGACCAAGATTTCCGGCTTTTCCGATGCCGCGGTGTCGCCGATCCTGCTGCTGTTCGGCGCAGGCGCCATTGTCGGCAATCTGCTTGGCGGCCGCTTCGCCGATCGCTGGCCGGCGGCGAGCGTGTTTGGAAGCTTGCCGGTGCTGGCGATCGTCCTGGCCCTGATGAGCTTCGCCGCGCACAGCCAGATTGCGGTCGTGGTCGCGATCGCGCTATTCGGCGCCGCGGCCTTTGCGACAGGGGCGCCGTTGCAGATGGCGGTGCTGCGCCGCGCCGCCGGAGCTGGCCAAAGCCTCGCATCCAGCTTCAACATCGCCGCTTTCAATCTCGGCAATGCGATCGGCGCCTGGCTTGGCGGAGCGGTGATCGCGCACGGCGGATTGACCGCGGTGCCGTGGGTCGCGGCACTCGCGCCGTTGGCCGGTGTCGCCGTCGCCGGCCTGGCGAAGCGTGCCGATCGGGGGCAGGCGGGAGTTCCCGCTGCGGCAGAGTAGCGCTGAGCTCGACGAGCGAGATCCGGACGGAGACTAGTGCCCGGATTTTCTCGATTTTTGCGCCGCGTCAAGGCTTGTGTGGCCATCTCAGGCTTGCAAGAAGGGAAGCGGATTCGGGCAGGTCAGGCTGTCCGATCTTGCCCCCCAGAAACGAGACCCTTCCCATGAGACTGCCGCGCGAGATCGGACCCATCCACTTCGTCGGGATCGGCGGCATCGGCATGAGCGGCATCGCCGAGGTGTTGTGCAATCTCGGCTACACGGTGCAGGGCTCGGACGCGTCCGAGAGTGCCAACGTCAACCGGCTGCGGGAGAAGGGCATCGTCATCTCGGTCGGCCACAAGGCCGAAAACATCAAGGGCGCGGACGTGCTCGTGGTCTCCACCGCGATCAAGCGTGACAATCCGGAGCTGCTGGCTGCGCGTGCGCAGCGCATCCCGGTGGTGCGGCGCGCCGAAATGCTGGCCGAACTGATGCGGCTGAAGAGCTGCGTCGCCATCGCCGGCACCCACGGCAAGACCACCACGACGTCAATGGTCGCGGCTCTGCTCGACGCCGGCGATCTCGATCCCACCGTCATCAATGGCGGCATCATCAACGCCTACGGCACCAACGCACGGCTCGGGGCGGGCGACTGGATGGTGGTCGAGGCCGACGAGAGCGACGGCACCTTCCTGAAGCTGCCCGCAGACGTTGCGATTGTTACCAACGTCGATCCCGAGCATCTCGATCACTTCAAGACCTTCGACGCGGTGCAGGATGCGTTCCGCAACTTCGTCGAGAACGTCCCGTTCTACGGCTTCGCGGTGATGTGCATCGATCATCCGGTGGTGCAGACGCTGGTCGGCAAGATCGAAGACCGCCGCATCATTACTTACGGCGAAAACCCGCAGGCCGATGCGCGGCTGATTGATTTGAAGCCGTCGGGCGCCGGCTCGACCTTCAAGGTCGCGTTCCGCGATCGCAAGGCAGGGACCGAGCACGAGATCAGCGACCTGCTGGTGCCGATGCCGGGTCGGCACAACGCGCTCAACGCCACCGCGGCGATCGCGGTCGCGCACGAGCTCGGCCTGTCGGACGACACCATCCGCAAGGCCCTGGCCGGTTTCGGCGGCGTGCGCCGGCGTTTTACCAAGACCGGTGAATGGAACGGCGTCACCATCATCGACGATTACGGCCACCACCCGGTCGAGATCGCCGCGGTGCTCAAGGCGGCGCGGCAATCGACCAGCGGCAAGGTGATCGCCGTGGTACAGCCGCATCGCTACACCCGGCTGCAATCGCTGTTCGAGGAGTTCTGCACCTGCTTCAACGATGCCGACGCGGTCATCGTCGCCGAAGTCTATCCGGCCGGCGAGGCGCCGATCGAAGGCATCGACCGCGATCACTTCGTGCTCGGTCTGCGCGCTCACGGCCATCGCGACGTGCATCCGCTGCAGGACTCGGCTTCGCTCGCCGGCGTCGTCGCCGGCATCGCCAGAAGTGGCGACTACGTGGTTTGTCTCGGCGCCGGCAACATCACCCAGTGGGCGTACGCGCTGCCGGGTGAATTGAAAGCGCTGGGCTGACCGTGGCCTTTCCCGATATTGCCTCGGACCTCAAATCCGCGATGCCGGACCTGCGCGGCCGGCTGCTCGGCAACGAGTCGCTGACGCCGCTGACCTGGTTTCGCGTCGGTGGCCCGGCGCAGGTGCTGTTCACGCCGGCGGACCCGGACGATCTCGGTTACTTCCTGTCGCGACTTCCTGCCGAACTGCCATTGATGTGTATCGGCGTCGGCTCCAATCTGATCGTGCGCGACGGCGGCGTGCCGGGCGTGGTGATCCGGCTGGCGCCCAAGAGCTTTGGCGAGACGCACGTCGACGGCGATGTCGTGCATGCCGGCGCTGCGACGCTCGACAAGCGCATGGCCGAAACCGCGGCAGCGGCGCAGCTCGGCGGTCTCGAATTCTACTACGGCATTCCCGGCACGATCGGCGGCGCGCTCCGCATGAACGCGGGCGCCAACGGGCGCGAGACCAAGGATGTGCTGATCGACGCTACGGCCTATGATCGCGCCGGCAATCGGCACGTGCTCGACAATGCCGGCATGCAGTTCTCCTATCGGCACAGCGGAGCCGACACCGGGCTGATCTTCACTGGCGCGCGGTTTCGCGGCACGCCGGCGACCGCCGACGCGATCCGGGCCAAGATGAACGAGGTGCAGGCGCATCGCGAGATGGCGCAGCCGATCCGCGAAAAGACCGGCGGCTCGACCTTCAAAAATCCGCCCGGTCACAGCGCCTGGAAACTGATCGACGCCGCCGGCTGTCGCGGACTGCGGCTCGGCGGCGCGCAGGTGTCGGAGATGCACTGCAACTTCCTGATCAACACCGGCAACGCCACCGCCCACGACATCGAGACGCTGGGCGAGACAGTGCGCGCGCGCGTGCGGGCTCAGTCTGGCGTCGAACTGCAGTGGGAGATCAAGCGGATCGGCGTCGCGGGCGACGCCGATCACTGATTACTTCGCGGCTGGTGCCGGCGAAGGTTCGACGGGTGGTTGCGCCGACGGTGGCAAGGTCGGCGTGTCCGGCAGTGTCAGGATGCGCTCGAGCGGCGCCGAAGACACCCGGAAGACGCCGCTGAACGGATCTTCCTGCAGTGCGATCAGTCCGAGGGCCACGATCGCGCCGGTTGCGAACACCGTGAGCGCCGCGGCCATCGCGCGCGGCTTGTCGAGATGGACGAGCGTCAGCGCGACCTGCGTGATGATGCCGAGCAGCAGCACCGAAATCCATTTCAGCTCGCTGGTGCGGTCGGTCGACAGGCTAAGCCTTGAGTTGCGTGCCGTGCCGACCCGAACGGCGGCGCTCAGCATCGCGACGTGCACGGCAGCGCTGGCGTCGCGGCTGATGCCGGGATCGCTCAGCTGTGTCAGCAGTTCGTCGTAGGCTTCGGTGGTGGTCGGCGCGCTCTCGCCGCGCGCCGCGGGCCATTCTTCGTGCACCACCGACTTGGCATAATCCTTGAGCGCGATGCGGATCTTGCGCATATCGGTGACCGAGGCGACGCTGAGCGTATAGAGGTTTTGCAGTTCGCCGGCCTCGGTCTGCACCGCATTGGTGGCCCGGCGATTGCGCTCGGTGACTTCGTAGCCGAGAAAGCCGGTGAGCAGGCTGAACAGCACCGCCACCGATGAAAAGAACGGCGCGACGACGCCATTCAGCTTGTTGATCGGTCCACGCGCCGGCGACACGCAAGTCACGATGATGAGCGCCAGCGCCACACCGTAATACAGCAACGCCAGCGTCACGAATGTGCCGGTGGTGGAGAGGTCGAGCCAGGCGCGGATCATTCGAAGTCTCGCGAGGGTGACGGCGTTCTGGGAACTCACCGTGAATGGACGGAAATCGAGGTGCCAGCCCCGTTTTGGCGCGATGACGCCGGTTTAGGCACTTTTCTACGGCAGGGCTGGCCTGCCGGCAGCTTGCTGACCCGGCGGCTAAGGACTGGTAAAGGAACCGCCACGGTTCTGCCCGAACGGCCTGCCATCGCATCCAGCCTTAACGATCCGGAGCACTTCATTGGAAAGGCCATTCGCCCCGCGGCTGCAGCGCCTGCACTG
This sequence comes from Rhodopseudomonas sp. B29, assembly GCF_000333455.1. Taxonomy (GTDB): domain Bacteria; phylum Pseudomonadota; class Alphaproteobacteria; order Rhizobiales; family Xanthobacteraceae; genus Rhodopseudomonas. Next base: position 1,400 of record NZ_BADD01000127.1, on the reverse strand, counting down.
GTATGAGATCACGCTGATCTCCGCCGTGGTGCTGTCGCTGTGCATTTATCTGCCGATCGTCGTGAAGCGGTCGGCCCTCCAGGGGTTCGGCGACGTCCAGGTGTTTTTCCGCGCCGGCTGGGCGATCTGGACCGGCTACCCGCTCTACGAAGTCACCGATCATCACGGTTGGACCTATCATTATCCGCCGACCTTCGCGTTGCTGATGGGACTGTTCGCCAATCCGGTTGATGGCGCGGCGCAGCCGACCTGGGCGCTGTCGTTCCCGGCGTCCGTTGCGGTCTGGTACCTGCTCAGCGCAGCCGCGATGATCGCGGCGGTGTCCGTTTGGGCGAGGGCGCTCGAGGCCGAAGCCAATCCGTTGGACCAGCGCGATTGGAGCGCTTGGTGGATGCTGCGGATCGGCCCGGTGCTGGCGCTGCTGCCGTTCTTTGGCGACGGTCTCGGCCGCGGCCAACCGAGCACCCTGGTGCTGCTGACCATGGTGGCATTTCTGGTGCTTTATGTCCGCGGTCGGATCTATTCAGCAGCCTGCGCGCTGGCGCTCGGCTTCACCATCAAGCTGTTTCCGATCGCCCTGTTGCTGTTCCCGGTGCTTCGCCGGGACGCTAGAACCGTGCTCGCAACCGCCGGCTTCAGCCTGATCTTCCTGTTCGTGGTGCCGGCGTTGTGCCTCGGGCCTGGAGAGGTCGCAAGGCTCTATCAGGCGATGTGGACCGAGCATCTCAGCGGCATCGTCACCGGCGTGCCGAATCCGAAGATCGCCGCCGAAATCACCTTCACCTCCTTCGATATGCTGAGCATCGCGGCGATGCTGGCCCGGATCGGCGCCGGCGGTGAACCGAGCGTCAATACGCTGCCGGCCTATGCCACACTTGGACAATTCGCATTCGACGCAGTGTTGATCGGAGCGCTGGTGTGGCTCGGCCACGGCCGGTTCTGGCGGCTCAAGGGAGCGCAGCCCGCTCCCGACAATGCGCTGCTGATCGGTGGCGCGATCCTGTGCGCAGCGCTGCCGCTATTGCTCTCGACCTCGCAGCCGAACTACGTCGCCTTCGTCGCGCCGCTGATCGCGGTGGTGCAACTCCAGGTGTGGCGGCGCAGCGGGCGGGTCACTGCGCCGCCGCTGCTGATCATATGGTCGGCGGTCATGTGGCTCGGCATGATCGCGACCGAAGGCGGCGTGTGGGAGCCGCTGCAGGTGATCGGCCTCGTCACACCTGCGATCGCCGTCCTTCTCTCGCAAGGGCTGCTCGATTTGCGGCGATCCGTAGCCGCCGCGTAAGCGCGGGCTGCTCGAATCTGCCATATCGACGAGACGATGCCGGCGTTGGTCGGCGGTATTGCAACTGACACCACGCGGCGGACGCGACCATGCGCATCACCATTCTTTCGGCGCA
>NZ_BADD01000128.1 GCF_000333455.1 Rhodopseudomonas sp. B29 | reverse complement strand
CGATGGGCCTCGTTCTCAGCTCGGCGTCGTCGACCGCTTTCCGATCATGCCCCAGGTTTCGGCCTGTTCGGCCGTCACGGGTTCGGCGAGCAGGGCGATCGCCCGGGCGCGCGCGGCGCCGATCAGGCGCGGCAGAAACCATGTGCCGCCGGCATCCGGCACAAGGCCGAGCTTGGCGAAGGACTGGATGAATTTGGACGAGCGTGCGGCGATCACGATATCGCCCGCAAACGCCACGTTCGCACCGGCACCCGCCGCGACGCCGTTCACCGCCGTGATCACCGGCATCGGCAGGCTGCGCAGCTTGCGGATCAGGGGATTGTAGTAGGTTTCGATGGTCACCGAGAGATCTGGCGTTTGGCCCGGCGTATGGACTCCGTCGGACAGATCCTGGCCGGCACAGAAGCCACGGCCGGCGCCGGTGAGAACGATGGCGCGGCAGGATGTATCGGCCTCGGCGGCGATGAGCGCGGCCATCAGCGCCTTGTGCATTGCGGCCGTGAACGAATTCAGCCGATCCGGCCTGTTCAGCGTCAGCACGCGGTAGCCGTCGTGCATCGTGGTCACGACGAGTTCGTGCTCCATCGCTTCCTCCCATCGATCAAAGTGCGGCTCTGCGCCGTTCTGACGCCTACGCTACTATTGACCAACCGGACGGTCAACTATTAGGGTTGTCCCATAGTCGGGGTGACAGCGCGGCCTGAGGCGGGCTTCACTCCAGACGCAGGCAAGCCCGAAAACGGGCGGCCTTCAGAGGGAGGAGACCGGATGTCGAAACAATCGCATTTCAAGACTCTGTTCGCGGCGGCGGCGATCGCGCTGCCCGCATCCATGATGTCGTTTGCCGGCACCGCGTCGGCGCAGCAGACGGTCAAGATCGGCTCGGTGCTGTCGGTGACCGGGCCCGCGTCGTTCCTCGGCGAGCCCGAAGACAAGACGCTGCGGATGTATGTGGACAAGATCAATGCCGCGGGCGGCGTCGCCGGCAAGAAGCTCGAGCTTGTTATTTACGACGACGGCGGCGATGCCAACAAAGCGCGCACCTTCGCGACGCGCCTTGTGGAAGACGACAAGGTCGTCGCCATGGTGGGCGGCTCCACCACCGGCACCACGATGGCGATGATCCCGGTGTTCGAAGAAGCGCAGGTGCCGTTCATCTCGTTGGCCGGCGCCATCGAGGTCGTCGACCCGGTGCGCAAATACGTGTTCAAGACGCCGCATACCGACAAGATGGCGTGTGAGAAGATCTTCGAGAATCTCAAGCAGCGCAAGTTCACCAAGATCGCGATGATCTCCGGCACCGACGGCTTCGGCGCGTCGATGCGCGCGCAATGCGTCAAGGTCGCGCCGACCTATGACGTGCAGATCGTGGCCGAAGAAACCTACGGCCCGCGCGACAGCGACATGACGGCGCAGCTCACCAAGATCAAGGCCGTGCCCGGCATTCAGGCGGTGGTGAATCCCGGCTTCGGCCAGGGTCCGGCGATCGTGACGCGCAACTACGCGCAACTCGGCATGTCCTCGACGCCGCTGTATCAGAGCCACGGCGTCGCCTCGAAGAGCTTCATCGAACTGGCGGGCCCGGCGGCTGAAGGCGTCCGGCTGCCGGCGGCGGCGCTGCTGGTCGGCGACAAGCTGCCCGACAACGATCCGCAGAAGAAGGTCGTCCTCGACTACAAGAAAACTTTCGAAGCGACCGCCAATCAGCCGGTCTCGACCTTCGGCGGTCACGCCTATGACGGTCTCAACATCCTGGTCGAGGCGATGCAGCGCGCCAATGGGGCCGACCCGAAGAAGGTTCGCGACGAGATCGAAAAGACCAAGGGCTTCGTCGGCACCGGCGGCATCGTCAACATGTCGCCGACCGATCACCTCGGCCTCGATCTCAGCGCCTTCCGCATGCTCGAAGTAAAGGGGGGCGACTGGGCGCTGCTGCCGCCCGGCACCTGAGACGTCCTTGCGATCCCTGCGCGCGCGCCCGCGCGCAGGGACGCTTTCTCCCCGCATTATTGCTCCGGCAAGGAAAGCCGTTCTCAGGCATGGCCGAGTTTTTCCAGTTTCTGGTCTCCGGGCTGACGGTCGGCGCGGTCTATGCGCTGGTCGCGCTCGGCTTCACGCTGATCTACAACGCGTCCGACGTGGTGAACTTCGCGCAGGGTGAGTTCGTCATGCTCGGCGGCATGGTGACGGTGTTCGCCCATGCGGCGGGCGTGCCGCTGCCGCTGGCGGCGATCCTTGCCATCGTGGTCGCGGTCATCGTCGGCATTAGCCTGTACTGGCTGGCGATCGCCCCGGCGCGCGGCGCTTCGGCGGTGTCGCTGATCATCATCACCATCGGCGCGTCGATCTTCCTGCGCGGTGTGGCGCAGGTCGTGTTCGACAAGCAGTTTCACAAGCTGCCGTCATTTTCCGGCGACACGCCGGTGCAGATGATGGGCGCCGCGGTGCAGCCGCAAAGCTTCTGGGTCATCGGCGGCGCCGCGACGGTCGTGCTGCTGCTCTATTTGTTTCTTGAGCGCACGCTGGTCGGCAAGGCCGTGCTGGCGACCTCGGCGAACAGGCTGGCGGCCAAGCTGGTCGGCATCAATACCGCGACCATCATGGCGCTGTCCTTCGGCGGCTCGGCCGCCATCGGCGGCATCGCCGGCGTGCTGGTCACGCCGATCACGCTCACGAGCTACGATGTCGGCACGCTGCTGGCGCTGAAGGGCTTTGCGGCCGCGATGCTCGGCGGCATGGGCAATCCGTTCGGCGCGCTGGCGGGCGGCCTGCTGCTCGGGCTGCTCGAAGCCTTCGGGGCCGGGCTATCTCAGCTCCACCTACAAGGACGCGTTCGCCTTCATCGTCATCCTCGCCGTGCTGTTCGTGGCGCCGCAGGGCCTGTTCGGCGCCGCGCCGTCGAGAGGGTGTGACGATGCCTCGTTGGGTTCGGCATCGCTACGCCAGTCTCGTCGTGCTCGCGGTGGTGATCGCGCTGCTGCCGCTGCTGTTTCCGTCGAGCTATTACTACCGGGTCGCGGCGCTGGTCTGGGTCTCGGCGCTGGCGGCGATCGGCCTCAATATCCTGATGGGCAAGGCCGGGCAGGTCAGCCTCGGCCATGCCGGCTTCTTCGGCATCGGCGCCTATGCGGTGGCGATCGGTCCGACGCATCTCGGCGTGCCGCCTTTGGCATCGTTGCTGATCGGCGCCGTGCTGTCGGCGGCGCTCGCGTATCTCGTCGGGCGCCCGATCCTGCGGCTGAAGGGCCATTATCTCGCCATCGCCACGCTCGGCCTCGGCGTGCTGGTGGCGCTGGTCATCACCACCGAGATCCGCTGGACCGGCGGGCCGGACGGCATGCCGGTGAAGAAGCTCGTCGTCTTCGGCTGGCGCGCCAGCGGCGCCGACACCTGGTACTGGATCACGGCCGGCATGCTGCTGATCGGCACATGGCTGGCGCTCAATCTCGACGATACGCCGACCGGCCGTGCCTTTCGCGCCCTGCATGACAGCGAGATCGCGGCGCGGGTCGCCGGCGTCCACGTCGATCGTTTCAAGCTGCAGGCCTTCGTCATCGCCGCCGTCTATGCGTCGCTGGCCGGCTCGGCGCTGGCGCTGATGAACGGCTTCGTCAATCCCGATCAGGCCGGCTTCCTGCATTCGGTCGAGATGGTGACAATGGTGGTGCTCGGCGGGCTGGGTTCGGTGATCGGCAGCATCGTCGGTGCGGCCGTGCTGATCATGCTGCCGCAGGCACTGACGGTCTTTCAAGAATACGAGCATCTGCTGCTTGGCTTCCTGATCATCGTGTCAATGATCTTCATGCGCGACGGCATCGTGCCGATGCTGGCGAAGCTGCCGGGGCGACGGGCATGAGCGTTCTGAGCGTCAGCGACATCGGCATCAGCTTCGGCGGCCTCAAGGCGATCGACGGCGTCGGTTTCTCGGTCGAAGCCGGAGAGATCTTCTCCATCATCGGTCCAAACGGCGCCGGCAAGACGACCTTGTTCAACGTCATCTCCGGCCTCTACACCGCGGGGCAGGGACGCATCGAACTTGGCGGCCAGGACGTCACCGGCCTTGCGCCGGATGAACTGGCCGCGCGCGGTCTGTCGCGCACGTTCCAGAACCTGCAGATCTTCCAGCGCATGACCGCGGTGGAGAACGTGATGGTCGGGCGGCATCTGCGGGAGAAGTGCAACCTGTTCGCCGACCTGTTCCGCCTGCCGTCGGTGTCGCGCCAGAACGCGACGACGCGCGATGCCGCGCTGGCGCTCCTCGACGAGGTCGGGCTGCGCGCCGATGCCGACAAGCTCGCGGGCTCGCTGTCGTATGGCGCCTGCAAGCGGCTCGAGATCGCGAGGGCGCTGGCGGCCGAACCGCGCGTGTTGTTGCTCGACGAACCGGCGGCCGGCTGCAACGCCGTGGAGACCGAGGAGATCGACGCGCTGATCAGCCGGGTCGCCAAGAAGGGCGTCGCGGTGGTGCTGGTCGAACACGACATGAAACTGGTGATGAAAATATCCGACCGTATCCTCGTGCTCGAACGCGGCTGTCCGCTGATCGAAGGCACGCCCCAACAGGTGCTCGCCGATCCGGCGGTGCTCGAGGCCTATCTGGGCAAACATGGTGCGCGGGAAGCGGCTCGTGCTTGAAATCTCCAACCTCCGCAGCGCCTATGGCCGCATCGAGGTGCTGCGAGGCATCTCGCTGCAGGTACGACCCAACGAGATCGTCGCGCTGGTCGGCTCCAACGGCGCCGGCAAGACGACGCTGCTGCGCGCACTCTCCGGCGTGCAGCCGGCGAAGGGCGAGATCAGCTTCCTCGGCGAGCGCATCGACAGACTGCCGCCGCATCGCCGAGTCGCGCGCGGCCTCGTGCAGTCGCCGGAGGGTCGGCAGATTTTCGGATCGCTGTCGGTCGAGGACAATCTCCGCCTCGGCGGCTATCTGCGCAAGGACAAGGCGATCAGCGAGGATCGCGATCGCATCTACGACATGTTTCCCGTCCTGAAAGAGCGGCGTCAGGCGCTGGCCGGCGGGCTGTCCGGCGGCCAGCAGCAGATGCTGGCCATCGGCCGCGCGCTGATGGGCAAGCCGAAGCTGCTCCTGCTCGACGAACCTTCGCTCGGCCTGTCGCCGCTTCTGGTCGATCAGATCATCGCCGCCATCGCCGATCTGCGTACCAAAGACATCGCGGTTCTGCTCGTCGAACAGAACGCCGTCGCCGCCCTCGGCATCGCCGACCGCGGCTACGTCATGGAGTCCGGCCTGATCGTCCACGACGGCAGCGCGGCGGCTCTGTTGGCGGACGACAGGGTGAAGTCGGCGTATTTGGGGATCGCCTAAGTCGGTATGGCCCGTTCGCGGGGAACCGCGCCGGCGATTCCCTCCGATTCCGTTAACCGGCTGGCAACCACGTGGGCGCACCAATGGGCCTGATTGTGAGCGCCAGGACAGCCGATGATTTCCCGTGAACAACGCACGCCGTTCTCAGAATGGTGGTGGACCGTCGACCGCGTGCTGCTGGCGGCGCTGATTGCGCTGATGCTGGCCGGCGTCATCCTGTCGCTTGCTGCGTCGCCGCCGGTGGCGACCCGGATTGGACTCGACCCGTTCCACTTCTTCAACCGCCACGTCGTATTCCTGCTGCCGTCCGTCATCGTGCTGGTCGGCGTGTCGTTCCTGTCGCCGAAGCAGATCCGGCGAAGCGCTCTGATCGTCTTCGCGCTCAGCATTGCGCTGATCGTCGCGACGCTGCTGGTCGGGCCCGAGGTGAAGGGCGCGCGGCGCTGGATCACACTGATCGGCATCAATATTCAGGCGTCGGAAGCCGCCAAACCGGCTTTCGTGGTGCTCGCCGCCTGGCTGTTTTCTGAGGCCGCGCGTCGTCCTGAAATGCCGGCGACATCGATGGCGATGGCTCTTCTGCTGACGCTGGTGTCGCTGCTGGTGATGGAACCCGACTTCGGTCAGACCATGCTGATCTCAATGGTGTGGGGCTCGCTGTTCTTCATCGCGGGCATGCGGGTGATCTGGGTCTTCGGACTCACCGGCCTCGGCTCGGCGGGATTGTTCGCCGCTTATCTTTTGGTCCCGCACGTCGCGCTCCGTATCAAGCGCTTCATGAATCCTGCCTCCGGCGACACGTTCCAAGTCGACATGGCCAGCGAAGCCTTCAGCAATGGCGAATGGTTTGGGCTCGGGCCGGGCGAGGGCATCGCCAAGCGCAGTCGCCGGACAGC
>NZ_BADD01000129.1 GCF_000333455.1 Rhodopseudomonas sp. B29 | reverse complement strand
GCGCCTGCAGGCCAAGCCGCGGGCGCTCCACGACAAGTTCGATGGCCCGACCATCGACATCAAGAAAAGAGACGGGGAGGACTAAATGTTGAAATCATTGGGCCGGATGGCTTGAAGACGGCGGCTAAAATGCCCAAACTTGAGGGAATGAAGATCCGTTTTCTCGCGCGCGCGACCGGTTCGGCTGATTGACGCAGGCGCCGGACATCACGCTTGAAGCCGTCGGCTCGGTCGGCGCCATCGCGGCGGCCGACTGGGATGCCTGCGCGCGCGCCGCGCTGACGCCGCCAGCCGCATGCGCGTCCGAAGCCGCCGCAGCCGCCTACAATCCGTTCCTGTCGCACGCCTTTTTCTCGGCGCTCGAGCAGTCGAAATCGGCCTCGCCGCGCACCGGCTGGGGCCCGCGCCATCTCGTCGCCAAACAGGGCGACCGCGTCATCGGCATCGTGCCCTGCTATCTGAAATCGCATTCGCAGGGCGAATACGTGTTCGACCGCGGCTGGGCCGACGCCTATGAGCGCGCCGGCGGCAATTACTATCCGAAGCTGCAGGTTTCGGTGCCGTTCACGCCGGCGACCGGCCCACGTCTTCTGATCCGCGAGGGCGAAGACAGCGCGACCGTCGCGGCGGCGCTCACGACCGGCCTCACCGCCCTTTGCCAGATGAGCGAGGCCTCGTCGGTCCACGTCACCTTCGCGCGTGAAAGCGAATGGCGGTTTCTTGCCGAGCAGGGATTCCTTCAGCGCACCGATCAGCAATTCCATTGGCACAACGCCGGCTACGCCAGCTTCGACGATTTTCTCGGCTCGCTGAATTCGCGCCACCGCAAGGCGATCAAGCGTGAGCGCCGCGACGCCGTGGCAAACGGCATCACCATCCACCATCTCACCGGCGCCGACATCACCGAAGATGCCTGGGACGCGTTCTTCGAATTCTACATGGAGACCGGCTCGCGCAAATGGGGCCGCCCTTATCTGACGCGCGAATTCTATTCTCTGATCGGCCAGAGCATGAGCCAGGACGTGCTGCTGGTGATGGCCAAGCGCGATGGCCGCTGGATCGCCGGCGCCATCAACTTCATCGGCGGCGATACGTTGTTCGGCCGCCACTGGGGCGCAGTCGAGCAACACCCGTTTCTGCATTTCGAAGTCTGCTATTACCAGGCGATCGACTTCGCCATCTCTCGCGGCCTGAAGGTGGTCGAGGCCGGCGCTCAGGGCGAGCACAAGATCGCGCGCGGCTACCTGCCGCAGACCACATATTCGGCTCACTACATTGCCGACCCGGCGCTGCGCCGCGCGATCGCCGATTACCTCAAGCGCGAGCGCATGTATGTCGACGAAATGGGCCGTGAGCTGACCGAAGCCGGCCCGTTCCGCAAGGACGCCGATCCGGCTTGACCGCCTCGCTCCGCGCGGCGAAAGTCCCGCCGCAAGCGAAAACGCGAATGTCGCCGGAGCCGTCATGACCGCCTACGATCCCAACAACATCTTCGCCAAGATCCTGCGCGGCGAATTTCCCTGCTTCAAGGTCTACGAGGACGATCACGTCTTCGCCTTCCTCGACATCATGCCGCGCTCGCCCGGCCACACGCTAGTGATTCCCAAGGCGCCGGCCCGCAACATCCTCGACATCTCGGCCGAGGACTTCGCCCACGTGGCGCGTGGCGCCCACAAGATCGCCCACGCGGCGATGCGCGCCTTCGCAGCCGACGGCATCGTCGTGCAGCAGTTCAGCGAGCCCGCGGCGGGCCAGGTGGTCTATCACCTGCACATGCACGTGATGCCGCGCCACGATGGCGTAGCGCTGCTGCCGCCGGCGAGCCGCAAGGAAGAAACCAGCGTGCTGGAAGAGCATGCCGCGAAGCTGAAAGCGGCGCTGGCGGGGTGATAATAGCGCCCCACGCGAAGCGTCATCCTGAGGCGCCCATCGAGCCGCGCTCCAGCGCGGTTCGATGGGCCTCGAAGGATGGGCCGCGCACGCGGCAGTCATCCTTCGAGGCTCGCTACGCTCGCACCTCAGGATGACGGCGGGGCGAATTGATAGTCCGCGATTAGTTACTTCACCATCGAATGCACGCAGCGGTCCGGCTTGAGGTCGATCAGCGGCGTGCCGTCGAGGCAGTCGAGGCCGCGGACCCAAACAGTTGGACCTTCCATGCCGACCAGCGCGGCGGCCGAGATGCCGATGGGGTTCGGCCGTAGCGGCGAGCGCAGCGCAAAGGTGCCGCGAGGTCCGTCGATGCCGTGGCCGCGCTGGATGACGAGATCGCGCCGCGCCTGGTGCAGCCAGTACACGACCTGGACATGAGTGAATTTGTCGAGGCCGGTGAGCGCCTGATGCCAGGGCTCGAAGATCTCCAGCCGGCACACCGGACCGTCGAGCGCCCCCTGCCGCGGCGTCTCGCCGCGTGACGTCCACGGCGTGTGGATGCGGCCGATGAACAGCAGCCCCGCATCGGTCGGCGGCGGCGGCGTGACGGTGATCTCGCCTTCGCGCAAATCGTCGCTCGCCATGTCGATGCCTCCTCGTGAGAAACGCATGCACAATAGCGGCTGCGTCCGCTTATTTCAGTGCCACCATAGTTGGCCGGCGAGCAGCACGACCTCGCCCGCGACGACACCGGCAAAGATCGAGCGCCGCGCCAGCATGAAGGCGATGAAGCCGGCTGCAGCCGCACCGTAGCGGATCAGTCCGGGCACGCTGGCGAGCGCGCCGGGCGGCAGCACCAGAATCTGCGCGATGACGCCGGCCAGAATGGCGGTCGCCACGGCGCGCACGAAGATCAGAAGCTCCGAGCCCTCGTCGATGCCGCCGCCGAGCCACAGCCCGAGCATGCGCCAGATCTCGTTGGGCAGAAAGCCGGCGAGGACCAGCACCACAAGCGCATGCCAATCGCCGATGACCCCGCTCATGCCGGCCTCCGGCGCAGCCGGTGCACCGCATAAGCGACGCTGCCCGCGAGCACGCCGCTGATCAGCACGTCGACGCCGGTGTGCAGCAGCGCGACCACTGGAAACAGCAACAGGCCGAGCACAAGCGCTACGACATCGGAAAGATCACGGCAGTTGCGCGCGGTCGACAGCAGGAACGCCAGCGGCGTCAGCAGCAGGATCGCCGCGGCAAACAATTCCGGCAGGTTGGCGGCGAGGAAGTAACCGATCACATTGGCGACCAGGCAGGTCGACACCAGGCCGCAGCCGAGCCCGAGCGTGAACGGGATTCGGCGCTCGCGCGGCACGTTGGGCAGCAAGCGAAAGCACTCGACCCACAGCGTGATCGCGACGAAATGCGACGGCAGGATCAGTTGCGAACGCCGCGTCGTCGCCGAGCGCAGCATCGGCAGCACCGACACCACCATCGGAAACAGCCGGATCGCCGAGACCGTCACGGCGATCGCGGCCTGCACCGCGGTGCCGCCCGCTGCCAGCGTCGAGATCAGGATGATCTGCGCCGGCCCCGCCCAGATCAGGAAGGTGCTGACCAGCACCCAGCCGAGGCTGAAGCCGCTGTCATGCGCCAGCGCGCCGATGCCGAGATATGTGGCGAACAGCACCAGCGTCAGCACCGTCGTGCCGGCGGCACGAAACCCCTGCACGTAGGCACGCGCGGGACTTTGCCATTTTGCGGCTAGGGCGGCTTGCGGCACTGAGCGAAGAATCCGGGGCGGGTTCGAAGTTGCGCGCATAACGCGGACGAACCCCCGTCAGGTCAAGGCCACGCCAGGCGCAGCCGCAATGCAATTGCAACGGGTGCCCTCAGCCGCGATTGCGCAGCACGAAACACGCCTGCCCGGCACGCCGGATCTGCGCGCACAAGCCATCCGCCTCGGCGCGCGTATCAGCCCCGATCCGCACCTGATAGAACCGCCGCGTGCCGCGGCTGCGGAAGGTCGAGCCGATCAGGCTCGGGTCGTGATCGCCGATCACTTTGCTCAAACGCGACATCGCCCGCGCGTAGCTCGCCAGCGCGCGGTCGCGATTAAAGCCGGCGGCGAGCTGCACGCCCCAAACACGCGCGGCCCCGAGTTTCACGCGCTGCTCGAGCCCCTCGACGAACGGGTTGGGCGCACGCTTCAGCAGCGCCATCAGGCTGCGGCAGTCGGTGTCGGATTTCACGTCGCGAAGCTTGGCGTTGCTGCCCGCAGCCGCCCATTCGTCCACCGAACTGCCGGTGATCGCCGACACGTAAGCACGCGTCTGCGCCGGCATTGGCCCGGTGCCGGCGACCCATTCCTGCACCCGGCGCGGTCCGGCATTATAGGCCGCCGCCGCCAGCCCAAGATTGCCGAACTGGCCGCGCAGCTCGCGCAGGAACTCGGCCGACTTCGGCAGCGCCTGCACTGGGTCGAACGGATCGAGCAGCCGCCGCTCGTTGGCGGTGCCGGGCATGAACTGGGCGATGCCCTGCGCCCGCGCGCCGCTGCGCGTCACCGGCCCCACCGCGTCGGGTTGAAACCGGCTCTCCTGCCAGATCACGCGGGCGAAAAACTCAAGCGGCAGATCGTTGGCCTTGGCGGCCGATTCGATCATCAGGCAGATCGACTCGCGGGTATTGGTGTCCTCGGGTTTGCCGGCCTCCGCGGCATCCGGTTTCGCCACTGGCTTCGGCGCTTCTGGGAGCACCGCGGCCGGCGCCGGCGAATCTTCCGGCGCGACCTGCGCCGCCACCGGGCCCGCCGACAGCAGCGCGAGCGCAAGCCATGCGTGCCGGACCGCCTGTCTCATGCCGCTGCTGTTCCCTTGCTGCCTGGGTGGCGAAAACCCTTGAGCAGGTTGGAAGTTGCACCAATCCTTTGGTGTCGCACCTCAGCTTACCACTGGGCCTCGCCGCGGCGAACTGCATCAGCTTTTCCGGCAATTGCCAGCGGCGGCGGAGCGACTACAACCATCGTCGTCGGAGATCATGATCGCATCGTGTCGACCCAATCGGCACGACGACCGGCAGAGGACGACGACCATCAAGCGCAAGCAACCCAAGCCGCGACGGCCGAAGAAGAAGCCTCAGGGCGGAGCCGGCCCGCGTCCGGCACCGAATGCTTCGCCCGCGCCTGTCGAGACGGCGCCGCAGAGCGCCGACGCGCCGGCGCAGGCTGCCGTTCAGGCGCCGGCGGCTGCGCCAGAGAAGTCGCGTCCTACCCCGGCGCCGGCTGGCTCACGAGTTCAGCCGGCGAAGCCGGCAAGCACGAAGCCAGGTTCGCGCCCCGCCCCTGCGGTGCAACGCTCAACTTCGCCGACGCCGGCGGTGTCATCGCGGCTAGCACCATTTGCGCTGCTGGTGGGCGCGCTCGACACTTTGCTGCAGATGCTGCGCGAGCAGCCGCTGAGGCTGGTGATGTGGCTGCTCGGCATCTACGCTGCGCTCTGGCTCGTCGCCGCGATCAGCTTCCCTAGCCTGCCGGCGGAATCCTATCGATTGCTGGCGCTGGGAAGCGAACTGCAGCTCGGCTACGCCGGCGTCGCGCCGCTGGCGCCGTGGCTGGCCAACCTCGGCTTCAGCCTGTCCGGCAACGCCGCGGCCTCGCAGCTGGTGCTGGCGATCGGCGCCACGCTGCTGACGCTGATCCTGCTGTGGCGGCTCGGCTCCGCCATCGTCGGCAGCAGTGGCGCAGCGCTCGCCGTCGCCCTGACGTTGCTGATCTACCAGTTCGGCGCGCCAATCACTGCCTTCGACAGCGCCACGATGACCCTGCCGCTGTGGGTCGCGGCCGTGCTGGCCTATCGCACAGCGGTGCTCGGCGGCACGCGCGCGGCTTGGGCTGTGCTCGGCGCGCTACTCGCCGCGCTGATCTACGCGCATCACGCAGGCGTCGCGCTGGTCATCATGCTGGCTTTGCACCTGCTGCTTACGCCGCAAGGCCGCGGCCGCATCCGCAGCGCCGGCCCCGGCGTCGCCGCCGCGATCACGGTCGTGCTGCTGTTGCCGCATCTGGTCTGGATTTTCATCGCGCCGACGACCGCCGGCCAAATGCTCGGCCTCGGCGCGCGCTTTGGTGTTGCGTTCGGCTTCGTGGCCTCGCAGCTCGGCGCGCATGTGCTGCTGATCGTGGTCGCCGCGCTGGCGCTCGTCCCACGGCTGCCGCCTCAAGGAGAACCAGTCGATCTCGCGATCGGCGAAGCTGACAGATTCGATCGCTCGCTGATCTGGGCGGCGGCGGCGGTGCCGTCTTTACTCATCGCCGGCTGGGCGCTGGTGAACGGGCGGCCGATCGATGCCCAGGCCGGCGGCGCTGTGGTGGCGCTGTCCGGGCTTGCTCTCGTTCTGCTGCTGCCCGGCCGGATCTTGCCCTCGATCCGACTGGCCGTCGCGGTGTGGCTGGTGGCACTGATTGGGCTGCCCTTCGGCCATGCCATCGCGGTGTATTCGCGGCCTGTGGACTCCAGCACAGCCACCGAATTGTATCCGGCGCGCGCACTGTCGGAAGCGATGCAACGCGTCTGGAAGACTCGCACCGCGCACCCGCTCGACATCATCGCCGGCAGCCTGCCGCAAGCCGGCTTCGTTGCGGCATACGCCAGTCCGCGGCCTTCGGTGTTCATCGACGCGGACTATACGCGATCACCCTGGATCACGCCGGAGCGGCTGAGGCAATCTGGCGCGCTGATCGTGTGGTCGACACAGCAGTTTCGCCGCACCGACGAAATCCCGGCGCCCTACCGCGCCGCCTTCGCGGACTCCGCACCTCTATTCGGCACAATGCTGCTGCCGCTCGGCGGCGGCAAGCTCGAAA
>NZ_BADD01000130.1 GCF_000333455.1 Rhodopseudomonas sp. B29 | reverse complement strand
GCACTTTTTGGGTCGCTGTCGTCGATCGACCTCACCGACGCGCCGTAACGCACCGGCGGCATCACAATCTTTCCGTACACCATACCGGGCAGCATCGTGTCGATGCCGTATTTGGCGCTGCCATTCGTCTTGGATGGAATGTCCAGCTGCGGCACCGACACGCCGATCATCGTGTACTGATCTGGCGTCTTCAGCTTGATCGCCTTGAGTTCGTCAGGCGTGAATGTCTTGGTCAGCTTGCCGCTCTTGACGATCTCGGCGAAGCTCATCGACTTCTTCGTTTTCGGATGCGTGACACGGGAGTCGCGCACCACAAGTTCGTCCTTGAAGTACGGCGGCACGCCCATTGCGGCGACCGCGGCATCGACCAGCGCGATGCGGCCGGCGGCGCCGGCGCGGCTCATCGCGTCGAAGTTCATCATCGTACTCCAGCTGCCGCCGGTGATCTGCGCGCCGAGCACGGGGTCATTGAACTTCGGATCGTTGGAGGCGAGCTGGACCCGCATGTCCCTCCAGCTGGCGCCGAGTTCTTCGCAGATGATCTGTGCCATCGTCGAGGCGATGTGCTGGCCCATGTCGGCCTTGCCACAGGTGACGGTGACGAGCCCGTCCGGCCCGATCGCGTACCAGACGCTGGGCTCGAACGCCGACGGCGCTGCGACCGCCTGATCGGCGCCGAGCAGACCGGGCACGCTGCTGTAGCCGAGCACGAGGCCGGCGGCGGCGGTGCCGACCAGGAACGAACGCCGGCTGAGATCGGCGCTCTGCGAGGGCGTAATTTTCACATGCTGGTTCATGTCGCGCTCCGCTCGTTCGAGGTGCTGGCGGTCCGCATCTCGGATGCGGCACGCATGATCGCCTTCTGGATCCGCGAGTAGGTCATGCAGCGGCACAGATTGCCGTCCATATGCGCCACCACTTCGTCCTTCGACGGATTGGGATTGGCGGCAAGCAGCGATGCCGCCTGCATGATCTGGCCGGACTGGCAGTAGCCGCATTGCGGCACCTGCTCGGCGATCCACGCCTTTTGCAGCGGATGATCCCCCTTGGCGCTGAGGCCCTCGATGGTGGTGATCTTCTTGCCCGCGACGTCACCAGCCATGGTCTGGCACGAGCGCACCGCTTCGCCGTTGACATGCACAGTGCAGGCGCCGCACAGCCCGGCGCCGCAGCCGAACTTGGTGCCGGTCATCTGTAGTTGTTCTCGGATGACCCAGAGCAGCGGCGTGTCGTTGTCCGCGTCCACGGACATAGGATGCCCGTTGATGTTGAGCTTGAGCATATCTCTCCCCACTGCCGGTGCATGAAGCCGCTTACGGCGGCGCTCACTTTTGGCTAGCGGCCTGACACCCACCGGAACGATGTCGACCTTGCAGGTAGGATGATCTGGTTGTCGCAGGGAGGCAATTGCGAAGTTGAATCGGACTAATGAAAACGATGACGAGCGGGGTAGACCGCAGACGCAACCGCATCATCGATTGTGCAATGCGGTTAGCTGAGAAGTACCTGTTATCTCACGCGACCACTCAAAACATTTCGCGGCGCAAAACAGAAATTGGCCTTGCGGTCATCCCGCAGCGCCACAAACTTCGCAGGCAGGTCAACGAGAAACAGCTGTCATCGCCCGCGAAGGCGGGCGATCCAGTATCCCAGAGCGCCTAGGGTCATCAGCAAAGCTGCGGCGTACTGGATCCGCGCTTTCGCGGGGATGACGGCTGAAAATGAGGCTGTCGCTTTGCAAACTAAGCGACCCACCAACCACTACGCCGCCGCCGCCACGACCCTGTTCCGCCCATCATGCTTGGCACGGTACAGCGCCGTATCGGCGCGCTTGAGCAGATCGGCGACCGGCTCGCCCTTGCGCTCCAGCGTCGACAGGCCGATCGAGATCGTTACTTCGATCCGGCGCGTGCCCTTCTCGATGCCGAAAGAATCGCCGGCGATGGCACGGCGCAGCCGTTCGGCGACCATCTGGGCGACGGCGAGATCGGTTTCCGGCATCACAACGACGAACTCCTCGCCGCCGTAGCGGCAGGCGAGATCGATGCCGCGAATCGACTTCTTGATCCGCACCGCGAACTCGCGCAGCACGTCGTCGCCGGCGTCGTGGCCGTAAGTGTCGTTGATCGACTTGAAGAAGTCGATGTCGAGGATCATCAGCGCCAGCGGCTTGCCGCGAGTCGCGGCCTGCTCGGCCAGCGTTGCCAGATGGCTCTCCATGTAGCGGCGATTATGCAGCCCTGTGAGGCCGTCGGTGATCGCCATCTCGATCGAATGCTGGACGTTGTCGCGCAGATGATCGGTGTAGCGGCGGCGGCGGATCTGCGTGCGCGCCCGCGCCAGCAATTCGTTCTTGTCGATCGGGCGCAGCAAGTAATCGTTGACGCCGATCTCGAGGCCACGCATCAGCCGGGCGTTGTTGTCGGCGTCGGAGATCGCCAGGATCGGCACATGGCGCGTGCGCTCCAGCGAGCGCGCCTGGCTGCACAGCCGCAGCCCGTCAAAGTTCTCCAGGCCCAGCGAGACGATCAAGAGATCGTAGTTGCCCTCTGCGGCGTGAAACAGTGCCTCGGACGGATTGGGCTCGACATCGACCTCATGCTCGGTGCTCAGGATCGGCGCCAGCCGCTCGTAGGACGACGGACGGTCGTCGACCAGCAGAATACGCCCGCCCCTGCCCTGATCGTTGATCGCCTCGCGCTCCGGCGCCTGTACGCCGATCTCGAACGAGGTAATCGCGCGCATGCGCAGCTCGTCGGTCATCATCTTCAGCCGCGTCAGCGATTTGACGCGTGCGATCAGCACCACATCCGAGACCGGCTTGGTGAGGAAATCGTCGGCACCGGCTTCCAGCCCGCGGACGCGATCGGCCGGGCTGTCGAGCGCCGTCACCATCACCACCGGGATGAAGTGCGTCGCAGGATTGCTCTTCAGACGCCGGCAGACCTCGAAGCCGTCCATGTCCGGCATCATGACGTCGAGCAGAACGAGATCGCATTCGGCGCGCGAGCAGATCTCAATCGCCTGGGCGCCGTTGGCTGCGGTGGTGACGTCGAAGTACTCGGCCGACAGCCGGGCCTCCAGCAGCTTGACGTTTGCCGGAATGTCGTCGACCACCAGGATACGCGCGGACATGAACTTCCCTTACCCGATGAAACGCCTGACGGTCTCGATGAACTTGCCAACCGAGATCGGCTTGGACAGATAGGCCTCGCAGCCGCCTTCGCGAATGCGCTCTTCGTCGCCCTTCATGGCGAACGCCGTGACAGCTACGACCGGGATGTGCCGAAGTTGCGGATCGTCCTTGATCCAGCGCGTCACTTCGAGGCCGGAGACCTGCGGCAGCTGGATGTCCATCAGGATGAGGTCGGGACGGAGCTTGCGGACGAGGTCGAGCGCTTCGTAACCATTGCTCGTTCCGGCCGTCTGGTAGCCATGGGCTTCCAGCAGGTCGCGAAAGAGCTTCATGTTGAGCTCGTTATCCTCGACGATCAGGACGGTTTTGGCCATCCCGCCCTCCAATTCTCGCACCAAATCGCGCCAGCGACCTGCGATTGTTCGACAAGCCGCAAGACTTATTCCTGCAAGACTCGGGCATGATTGAATAAAATAGAGACTAGAAGTTACGGAAAGGCAAATAGGACCGATGCCAAAACGCCTTCAAGACGTCCGCCAAGTCGCTGAAATCGTGGCCATTCAGGCGCTTTCTTTCATCGCCGGCGAGCCCGAGCGGCTGGGGCTGTTTCTGGCCGAAACCGGAATCGGGCCGGAAACTCTGCGGCAATCCGCGGCCGATCCGCAGTTCCTCACCAGCGTGCTCGGCTTCATCATGCGCGACGACGCCATGGTGAAGGCGTTCGCGTCGTCGGTGCAGCTCGACCCGACCAATGTAGCGGCGGCGCTGCAGGTGCTCGAAGACAAGCCCTGGGAGCGCGACATCCCGTGACCGTGGGCGCAGCCCCGCTCGCCTTCTGCCGCGACTGTCTCGCCGATCAGGCGCCGCAGGCGCGGCGCTGCGGCGCGTGCGGCTCGCCGCGGCTGCTGCGTCATCCGGCGCTCGGCACGCTGTCCCTCGCCCACATCGACTGCGACGCGTTCTACGCCACCGTCGAGAAACGCGACGACCCGTCGTTGGCCGATCAGCCGGTGATCGTCGGCGGCGGCCAGCGCGGCGTTGTGGCGGCGTGCTGCTACATCGCCCGCACCTATGGGGTGCGCTCGGCGATGCCGATGTTCAAGGCGCTGGCGCTGTGCCCTTCCGCCGTGGTGGTGCGCCCCGACATGGCGAAGTACGTCCGCGTTGGCCGCGAGGTCCGCCAGGCGATGCAGGCGCTGACGCCGCTGGTCGAACCGCTGTCGATCGACGAGGCCTTCCTCGATCTCAAGGGCACCGAGCGTCTGCATGGCATGATCGCCGCCAAGGCGCTGGCGCGATTTGCCCGCGACGTCGAGCGCGATATCGGCATCTCGGTGTCGGTCGGGCTGTCGTGCAACAAGTTCCTCGCCAAGATCGCCTCCGATCTCGACAAGCCGCGCGGCTTTGCGGTGCTCGATCAGGAGGACGCGCGCGCCATGCTGGCCGAGCGCCCGGTCGGCTTCATCTTCGGCGTCGGCCCGGCGACCGCGTCGCGGCTGGCGCAGCACGGCTTTCGCACCATCGCCGATCTGCAGCGCGCCAATGAGATCGACCTGATGCGCCAATACGGAGACGAGGGCCGCCGGTTGTGGCGACTGGCGCGCGGCATCGACGACCGCAAGGTGGTGCCGGATCGCGGCGCCAAGTCTATCTCCAACGAGACCACGTTCGACACCGACATCCGCGATCTCGCCACGCTGGAGAAGATCCTATGGCGGCTGTCCGAGAAGGTTTCGTCGCGGCTGAAGAGCGCCAATCTCGGCGGCTCGACGATTACTTTGAAGCTGAAGACCGCCGACTTCCGCCAGCGCACCCGGTCTCAGACCGTGCAAACCGCGACGCAGATGGCGAACCGCATCTTCGCAGTGTCGCGCGAGATGCTGACCAAGGAGATCGACGGCACGGCGTTTCGCCTGATCGGCACCGGCGTCAGCGCGCTCACCGAGCAGGCGGAGCCCGACGACGACATGCTCGACCGCCGCGCCGGCAACGCCGAACGAGCGATGGACGAACTGCGGAAGAAATTCGGCAACGCCGCGGTGATCCGCGGCATTGCGTATGATGGGCCGGAAAAGGCAGGCAATTAGCTGATTGCTAAAGCGCTACAGCCGCCACCTCCGTCATGCCCGGGCTTGTCCCGGGCATCCACGTCTTTCGGCATCAACTACGCAGATTCGTGGATGGCCGGGACGAGCCCGGCCATGACGAATACAAAGCGAACGATATTTCAATTACACGGCTTGCCCGCGGCCTTCACATCCAGCTTGCCCATGGCGCCGGCGAGGACGAAATCGTTGTAGTCGAGCACTAGCGAGCGCGACACGCCGTTTTCGTAGAGCTCGAAGCTCATTGAATAGACCGGCGTCTGCTCGCCCGCATTGGGCTTGGCGTCGCGGTCGTAGTAGCTCACCGTCACCGGCCAGCGCGTCAGCGACTTCAGCGCGTCGTCTTTGGTGGCGGGGTCAGGCGAGGCAGCGGCGGCGTCGCCCTTGATCGGCTGCCCGATCACCGTCAGCGTGTTGTAGACCTTCTCGCCGTTGTCGGAGCCGTCGTAGACCGACAGGTTCAAGAGCCGCTTGCCATCGCGCGCGGCGGCGATGATGCGCTCGATCTGTTCGGTCGGAAACACCGTGGAGCCGTCGAGCGTGAACGTCTTCTGCACCGGCTGCTTGAGCTTCACCGTGATGTGGTCGCCGGTGCGTTCCGCGACGCCGTCGACGTCCGTCGTGTCGCCGTCGTTCATCGTGGTGTCGATCTTGAAGCGATAGCTCTTGCCAGCGGCGTCTTCCCAGCTCGACGAGCGCAGATCGCTCAGCGAATTCTTGCCCTCGCCGCTTTCGATCTCCGACACCTGCCGGAAATCCGAGGTGTAGCCTTCGCAGGCATTGCCCGAGAAGTTGTACAGGATGCGGCCGCGGACCGTGGAGATGGAGGTGTTGTTGCGGGTCTTCACCAGGCTGAGGTCGTACAGCGCCTGATGCGGCAGGAACACCACGCCGGGTTTGGCTCGAGCGGCCTGGGGCGCAGCGCCGAGCGCAACGGTCGCTAGCGCCACGCCGGCGACGAGGCTCCACTTCGATCGAATAGCGCCCATAAAGTCTCCTCAAAACCTGGCTGGAGGATCGTGAGCGGCGATACTGCCGCAATGTCTCCTCCGGATCGACCACCGGATTGCGGTAAATTCACGAAGATGCGGTCGGGAACTCGCGGCCGCGGCCTCAACAACCCGCGATGGCCGGCCAGGCCGTTTGCTTGCCAGCGCCGGCGCAATCAGCCAAACAGTCCCCGCGCAGCGCCGGTTGACGCTGTCAGCGACACCTGATGTCAGCAAGATTTGGGGACGACAATGACCGGGACCATCGAGCAGAAACTCACCGCGCAAGGCATCACACTGCCCGAGCCGGCCAGTCCGGTGGCGAATTACGTCGGCTTCGTCCGCACCGGCAATCTCCTGGTTGTGTCGGGCCAGCTGTGCTTCGATCTCGAGGGCAAGCTGGTCGCCAAAGGCAAGCTTGGCGCCGACGTGTCGATCGAACAAGGCGCCGCCGCTGCGCGCGCCTGCGCGGTCAATCTCCTGGCGCAGCTCAAGGCGGCACTCGGCGATCTCGACAAGGTCGTGCGCGTCGTGCGTCTCGGCGGCTTCATCAACTGCACGCCGGATTTCCCCGACGCCCCCAAGGTGATGAACGGCGCCTCCGACCTGATGGTCGCGGCGTTCGGCGACAAGGGCCGCCACGCCCGCACCACGATCGGCGTCGCCTCGCTGCCGGCGCATGCCGCGGTCGAGGTCGAAGGCCTGTTCGAAGTCGCCTGATCGGAGGCTTAAGCGATGCGCGCTCCCGACTGGCTCACCGCACGGCCGGTCGCGCATCGCGGCCTGCACGACCGCGCCCGCGGCGTGGTCGAGAACATGCCCGGCGCGATCCGCGCTGCGGTCGAGCGCGATTTCAGCATCGAGGTCGATATCCAGCTGACCGCCGACGGCGAAGCCATGGTGCATCATGACGATGCGCTCGGCCGCCTCACGGAGGGCGACGGCGCGCTGTTGCAGATGACCGCGGCCGAGCTGCGCGCCGTACGCTTCAAGGACACCGCCGAGCACATGATGTCGCTCGGCGATCTGTGCGATCTGGTCGGCGGCCGGGTGCCGCTGATCATCGAGTTGAAGAGTCACTTTGACGGGGACCGCAAGCTGGCCGGCCGGCTCGCGCAAGTGCTCGCCTCCTATCATGGCCCGGCCGCGGCGATGTCGTTCGATCCCGATCACGTCGTGGCGCTGCGCGAGGTCGCGCCCAACCTGACCCGCGGTATCACCGCCGAGCGCGACTACGATGACGAATACTGGGCCAAGCTCAACGCCGCTCAGCGCAATCCGATGAAGGCGTGGAAGCACGGACTGCGCACCCAGCCGCATTTATTCGCCTACAGGGTCGACGATCTCCCCGCCCCCGCCCCGTGGATCGGCCGCAACGTCTTCGGTTGCGCGCTGCTGACCTGGACGGTGCGAACGCCGGAGCAGCGCGCCCGCGCCGCGCGCTATGCCGACCAGATGATCTTCGAAGGCTTCGTTCCGCAATCGTGACCGCCACCGGGCTTGAAGACGGCGGCTAAAATGCCCAAACTTGAGGGAATGAAGATCCGTTTTCTCGCGCGCGCGACCGGTTCGGCTGATTGACGCAGGCGCCGGACATCACGCTTGAAGCCGTCGGCTCGGTCGGCGCCATCGCGGCGGCCGACTGGGATGCCTGCGCGCGCGCCGCGCTGACGCCGCCAGCCGCATGCGCGTCCGAAGCCGCCGCAGCCGCCTACAATCCGTTCCTGTCGCACGCCTTTTTCTCGGCGCTCGAGCAGTCGAAATCGGCCTCGCCGCGCACCGGCTGGGGCCCGCGCCATCTCGTCGCCAAACAGGGCGACCGCGTCATCGGCATCGTGCCCTGCTATCTGAAATCGCATTCGCAGGGCGAATACGTGTTCGACCGCGGCTGGGCCGACGCCTATGAGCGCGCCGGCGGCAATTACTATCCGAAGCTGCAGGTTTCGGTGCCGTTCACGCCGGCGACCGGCCCACGTCTTCTGATCCGCGAGGGCGAAGACAGCGCGACCGTCGCGGCGGCGCTCACGACCGGCCTCACCGCCCTTTGCCAGATGAGCGAGGCCTCATACGGTCCACGTCACCTTCGCGCGTGAAAGCGAATGGCGGTTCTGC
>NZ_BADD01000131.1 GCF_000333455.1 Rhodopseudomonas sp. B29 | reverse complement strand
TGTGAGCAAGTCGCGCCCGGCCAGCTTTCCCGATCGAAACGCGATCCTCGCCTATATTCGTGCCCATCCGGGCAAGGTCAGCACGCGCGACATCGCCCGTGAGTTCGGCCTGAAGAACGCCGATCGCGCCGAGCTCAAGCAACTCCTTCGCGAGTTGGCCGACTCCGGCACGATCCGCAAAACCCGCCACAAGGTGGCGGAGCCGGCGACGCTGCCGCCGACCTTGATGGCCGACATGGTGTCGCGCGACGCCGACGGCGAACTGATCGCGACGCCGTCGGAGTGGGACGAACAGGACGGCGCGCCGCCCAAGATCCGCATCCACACCCCGCGCCGCATCAAGCCCGGCACCGCCGCCGGCCTCGGCGATCGCGTACTCCTCCACGTGGAGCCGGCTGGAGCTGGCGACAAGGGCCCCGCTTATGTCGGCCGCGTCATTCGCGTGCTCGACCGCGGCAAGGCGCGAATTCTCGGCATCTTCCGTGCGCTGCCGCAGGGCGGCGGGCGCTTGGTTCCAGTCGATAAGAAACAGGCCGGCCGAGAACTCAACATCGCCGCGCACGATTCAGGCGGCGCGCAGGACGGCGATCTCGTCAGCGTCGATCTCGTCCGCACCCGCACCTACGGCCTTGGCTCCGGCCGTGTAAAGGAGCGGCTCGGCTCGCTCGCCACCGAGAAGGCGGTCAGCCTGATCGCCATCCACGCCCACGACATTCCGCAGGACTTTTCATCCGCGGCGGCGCGCGAAGCCGAGGCGGCCGAGCCGGCGACGCTGAAGGGCCGCGAGGATTGGCGCGACCTGCCGCTGGTGACGATCGATCCGCCCGACGCCAAGGATCACGACGACGCGGTGTACGCCGAGCCTGATTCCGATCCGACCAACAAAGGCGGCGTGATCGTCAGCGTCGCCATCGCCGACGTCGCCTACTACGTGCGGCCCGGCTCGGCGCTGGATCGCGACGCGCTACGCCGCGGCAATTCGGTGTACTTCCCCGACCGCGTCGTGCCGATGCTGCCCGAGCGCATCTCGAACGACCTGTGCTCGCTGAAGCCCAAGGAGCCACGCGGCGCCCTCGCCGTCCGCATGGTGATCGGCGCCGACGGCCGCAAGCGCTCGCACACGTTTCATCGCGTGCTGATGCGTTCGGCGGCGAAGCTCAACTACGCGCAGGTCCAGGCCGCGATCGACGGCCACCCCGACGACATCACCGGCCCGCTACTCGAGCCGATCCTCAAACCGCTCTACGCAGCCTATGCGGTCTGCAAACGCGGCCGCGACGAGCGTGATCCGCTCGATCTCGAACTGCCCGAGCGCAAGATCCTGCTCAAGCCCGACGGCACCGTCGATCGCGTCGTCGTGCCGGAGCGCCTCGACGCCCACAAGCTGATCGAGGAGTTCATGATCCTCGCCAACGTGGCCGCCGCCGAGATGCTGGAAAAGAAGGCGCTGCCGCTGATCTACCGCGTCCACGACGAGCCCAGCGTAGAGAAGGTCCACAACCTGATCGACTTCCTCAAGACGCTCGATCTGTCCTTCGCCAAAGGCGGCGCGTTGCGGCCGGCGCAGTTCAACCGCATCCTGGCGATGGTGAAGGGTGAAGACGCCGAGCCGCTGGTCAACGAGGTGGTGCTGCGCTCGCAGGCGCAGGCCGAATACAGCGCAGAGAACTACGGCCATTTCGGCCTCAATCTGCGCCGCTATGCGCACTTCACCTCGCCGATCCGGCGATACGCCGATCTCGTGGTGCACCGCGCGCTGATCCGCGCACTCGGCCTCGGCGACGGCGCGCTGCCGCAGACCGAGACGGTCGAAACACTGTCGGAAATCGCCGCGCAGATTTCGCTGACCGAGCGCCGCGCCATGAAGGCCGAGCGCGAAACCGTCGACCGGCTGATCGCGCATTTCCTTGCAGACCGGATCGGCGCCACGTTCCAGGGCCGCATCTCCGGCGTCACCAAGGCCGGGCTGTTCGTCAAACTCGCCGACACCGGCGCCGACGGGCTGATCCCGATCCGCACGCTGGGCGGCGAGTATTACAACTATGACGAGACCCGCCACGCGCTGATCGGCTCGCGCAGCGGCGCCATGCACCGGCTGGGCGACGTGGTCGACGTCAAGCTGGTGGAGGCCGCGCCGGTCGCCGGCGCACTGCGCTTCGAACTGGTCGGCAATGCGTCGCTCGACTACACTGACCGCAAAAGTCCGCGTAAACTGAAGGGCAAGTCCAAAACCAATGCGAAGACCGGCGCCAAAGCCAAGGCGTCGTTCAACTCCGACAACGGCGTCGGGACGCGTAGCAAGGCCGGCCGCGCCAAACCGCGCAAGCCGGCCAAGCCCAAGCAGAAGAAGTCCGGAAAAGGAAAACGCTGATGACGCCTTCGACGCCCGCCCCCATCGTCTGGACGCCCCATGGTGGCGCGACCGAGCAGCGCAACGTCTGGCAGGCGATGAAGCGCGGCATGCGCTGCCGCTGCCCGCGCTGCGGCGAAGGCAAGCTGTTCCGCGCCTTCCTCAAGACCGCCGATCACTGTTCCGAATGCGGTCAGGATTTCACCGGCCATCGCGCCGACGACCTGCCGGCTTACCTCGTGATCGTCATCGTCGGACACATCGTGGTGCCGATCGCGCTGTCGATCGAGACCAATTTCGCGCCGCCGGTGGCGCTGCAGCTGGCGATGTATCTGCCGTTGACACTCGCCGCCTCGCTGCTGTTACTCCAGCCCGTCAAGGGCGCTGTCGTCGGACTGCAATGGGCGTTCCGAATGCACGGCTTCGACGATCAGAATCCTGAAAGATAACCGGGACCCCAGATCCCGGGATCAATTGTGTAGTGGAAACGCGATGAGTGAAGCGGCGACGCACGTCCAACCCAAGGTCGAGCAGGACACGACCGAGGCCAGTCACCACCCTTATTTCCGGCCCAAGGACGCCGCGACGCTGATCCTGGTCGATCGTTCGGGCGCAATCCCGAAAGTGCTGGTCGGCAAGCGCCACGACAAGGTGGTGTTCATGCCGGGCAAGTTCGTGTTTCCCGGAGGCCGCGTCGACAAGAACGACCACCGCGTCCCGGTCGCGGCGCCGATGCCGTCGGAGCTCGAGGCCAATCTGCTCAAGGGCAGCCCGAAGACGACGCCGAGCCGCGCCCGCGCGCTGGCGGTGGCGGCGATCCGCGAAGCTTGCGAGGAGACGGGTCTGTGTCTCGGCCGCACGTCGGAAAACGCGCGTGGCGTCAGCGAAGGCCCGTGGCAGCCGTTTGCCGACGCCGGGTTGCTGCCAGATCCCTCCGGCCTGTTCCTGATCGCTCGCGCCATCACCCCGCCAGGCCGCATCAAGCGCTTCGATACGCGGTTCTTCACCGCCGATGCGTCGGCGATCGCGCATCGCGTCGACGGCGTGATTCATCCGGATGCCGAGCTCGTCGAACTGGTGTGGGTCGAGCTCGGTTCGCAGCCGCTCGCCGATCTGCATCCGATGACCAAGAACGTGCTCGGCGAACTCCACCGTCGGCTCGCCACCGGCCCGCTGCGCCACGACGCGCCGGTGCCCTTCTTTTACGCGGTCGGCGGCAAGATGCAGAAACACGTGCTGCCCGGCTGACGCCCGGCCGCTCAGCGGCTCGACCACCGCGCTGTCAGTTCGAGAATCAACGCCAGCGCCGCCAGGCCGCCGCCGTAGAGGCACACCGCAAACCAGCCGCCATGCGCCCAGGCGACCGAGGCACCGGCCGAGCCGATTGCGCCGCCGACGAACATCCCGGTCATGAAAACGGTGTTGAGCCGGCTGCGCGCCTCCGGCACCAGCGCGTAGACGATGTGCTGGTTGGAAATCAGCGAACTCTGCAGCCCGAAATCGAGGATGACGACGCCGAGCACGAGCCCCGGCACGACGTCCCAGAAGCCGAACAACGCCCACGACAGCAGTGCCAGCACCGCGCCCGCAGCGATCACCGGCGCCGGCCCGCTGCGATCCGCGATGCGGCCGGCAATCGGTGCCGCCAGCACGCCGACGACGCCGACGAGACCAAACAGGCCCGCCGCCGCCGCGCCGAGGTTCAGCCGTGGCTCCTGCAGATGCAGTGCCAGCACGGTCCAGAACACGCTGAAGGAGGCGAACAGACAGGCCTGCACCGCGGTGGCACGGCGCAGCGCCGGCTGGTCGCGCCACAGATGCAGCACTGATTTGAGCGCGGTGCCGTAGCCGATCGACAGATACGGATGCCGGCGTGGCAGCAGCCACGCCATCAGCGCCGCGGCGCCGAGCGCCAGCGGCACACTGAGCCAGTACATCTCGCGCCAGCCGGAATGCCCGGCGACGAAGCCGGAGACGGTGCGGCTGAGCAGGATGCCGCAAAGCAGGCCGGCCATGACCGTGCCGATCGCCTTGCCGCGCTGCTGCGGCCGCGCCAACGCTGCAGCGAATGGCACGATCTGCTGCGCCACCGTGGCGAATGCGCCGAGCGCCAGCGATGCGACGATCACCAGGATCGCCGACGGCGCCAACGCGGTCGCCACCAGGGCCACCGCCAGCAGGATGAACTGCGCCACGATCAAGCGGTGCCGGTCCATCAGATCGCCGAGCGGCACCAACAGGAACAGCCCGGCCGCATAACCGAGCTGAGTCGCGGTGGGAATCATGCCGGTCCAGTCGGGCGAGCCGAGGTCGCGCTCCATAATGCCGAGCATCGGTTGGTTGTAATAGATGTTGGCCACAGCGATGCCCGCCGCGGCTGCCATCGCCAGCGTCAGCCCCTGGCCGAGCGCGGGCTGGTCGGCCGCGCCCCCGGGGGCAGCAGACTCGGAGCTGGCCGGCTCTGAGCTGGGCGGCTGGGAGGTCGGCACGTCCGCCTTCAGGGCCGGTTCGCTGGCACGCATTGTTCGCCTTTCGTCTGGGTTCCGATCGGCTCCCAACATGGGGTGCCGGCGCCGCTTGTCGAGCACGTGCCTGGGAAGATCAGCGATGCGACGGCCGCGGTCTTGTCGATTTCCACGGTAACCGGAGGCAATCAGCGCTCGATTCGGCCGTAAATCGCCGCCCACTCGCCCAGGCGTCGCAAAACCTTGACTTTTGATGATTGCCGGCTAGTTTGCGGCCCAAACGCGGGTCCTGACGTTCGACCTCGCTGATTTTCCCGAAATTCGAGGTTTGGACCATGGCCAAGGCGGTCACCATCAAGATCAAGCTCGTCTCCACCGCGGACACCGGCTTCTATTACGTCGCGAAGAAGAACTCGCGCACCATGACCGACAAGATGACCAAGAAGAAGTACGACCCGGTCGCGCGAAAGCACGTCGAGTTCAAGGAAGCCAAGATCAAGTAGGCCGCACCGGCTCACTGACGGTTTTTCGCGGGGCCCTGACGGGCCCCGTTTTCGTTGGTGCATTGTTTTGTTGGCTGCCTCACCCACGCCCTTCCGTCATGCCCGCGCTTGTCGCGGGCATCCACGCCTCCTCGCCGGGAGGCTAAGACGTGGATGGCCAGGCCTTCGCCGCGCCGAAGCGGCTTCGGCCGCGCAGGCGTGACGAGCCCGGCCATGACGTGGTGAGAGGCTTCGGCTCGATCGGCGCGAGCGCTACGCCTTCATGTTCGCCTTCACCGCTTCCGCGGTGATCGGCAGTGAGCGCAGGCGGGCGCCGCAGGCGTTGAAGATGGCGTTGCCGAGCGCCGGGGCGACGACCGTCACCGCCGGCTCGCCGACGCCGGTCGCCTTGTCGCCATTGGCGATGACGCTGACCGCGACCTCCGGCACCTGACTCATCCGCAGCACATGGTAGCTGTCGAAGTTGCTCTGCTCGATAGCGCCATGCTTCAGCGTGGCCTTCTCGATCATCGCCAGCGACAGTCCCCACAACGCCGCACCCTCGACTTGAGCGCGGATGTTGTCGGGATGCACCTGCGTGCCGACATCAGTCGCCACGGTGAGCTTCTTCACCTTCACCTCGCCGCTCGGCGCCACCGCGACGTGGGCGACACATGCCGTCCAGCTCGCCGAAGCACGCTCCTGCGACGACACGCAGGCGACGCCCATGCCCTCGCCTTTCGGCAGTTGCTTGGCGCCGTAGCCGGCCATGCCCATCGCGGCGAGCAGCGTGTTGCGCAGCCGCTGGGCGCCGCCGTCGTTCTTGCCCTTGCCATCGAGCAGCGCGATGCGGAATTGCGCCGGGTCCTGCCCTGCCGCATGGGCAAGCTCATCGATCATGCTTTCGACCGCCCAGAACGTCCAACCGGGCGCGACCGAGCGAAGCTGGCCGGACGGCGTCGCGTTCTGCGCCATCTCGTTGAGGATGGCGCGGACATTGTGGTTGGGCACCGAGTAAAAGAAATCGGCGCCGTTGACGGTGAAGGCGTCGAGCGCGCCCTTCTTGTCGACCGAGGGCGACAGGAAGTCGGGAATGCCCCAACGCTTGGTCGGCCACGCGCTGACGACGTCGTGCTCCATCGCGATCAGCTTGCCGTCGCCGTCGAGCCCGGCCTTGACCTTCTGGAAGGTGAGCGGCCGCGAGAAGTCCATCGTCATGTCGTCTTCGCGCGAGTAGATCACCTTCACCGGCTTGCCGACCGCCTTGGCGGCCAGCACCGCCGGCACCATCATGTCGGCGTCGAGCCTGCGGCCGAAGCCGCCGCCGAGCCAGGCCTGATGCATCACCACGTATTTGGGATCGACGCCGAGCGCACCCGCCGCGATCGCACCGGAGCGCGTCGCGAATTGATTGCCCGAGTAGAGATGCCAGATGTCGCCTTGCTGTTGTGCTGTAGCGTTCATCGGCTCCAGCGGCGCATGGATGTTGATGCTGGTGGTGTACTCCGCCTCCAGCACCTTGGCGGCACTGCCGAGCGCCGCAAAGGTGTCGCCGTCCTTGACGAAGAACAGCCCGGAATCGCCCTGTGCTTGCAGCCGCTTCGCCTCGGCCAGCAGTGACTCGCTGGACACGTCGGCGTTCGGTCCAGGATTGTAGCTGATCTTCAGCGCCGCGGCC
>NZ_BADD01000132.1 GCF_000333455.1 Rhodopseudomonas sp. B29 | reverse complement strand
GATTCTGCCGGCCTTCTGCTACGTTTTCCGGGAAGGCTCCGCTCGCTCCGTCATGCGGCACTCGATGTCCGGCCGAGCGCAGCCCAGATAGTTCACCGGTCAGATGCGCTTCACAGCCGAACGAGTTCCGAGTCTCGACGCTTTCCTGAATGAGGTTGAGGCGCTTGGAGCTTCGAGCGTGCTCAGCCCGTTCCAGAAGGCGACGTGGCTGCGTGCTTGGTATCAGCAGCTGGCGCCGGCCAAGGCGGCCGAACCGGTTCTGATCGCCATCAGGGACACGTCCGGTCCGACCGCGATGTTGCTGCCGTTGGTCCGGCGGCACGAACACGGCCTGACGCTGGTCGAGGCGGCCGACCTGAGCGTCTCCGACTACTGCTACCCGCTGCTCGGCCCGACAGCACCGGCCAACCGGAAAGAGATCGAGGCAGCGATCGCGGCCGCCGTCCCGTGTCTGCCTAATGCCGATCTGCTGCTGTTGCGAAATCTGCCGCCAGCCTCCGGACGCCGGCTCAATCCGTTGGCCATGCTCGACGTCGTGCCGTCGCTGACGGTCCAGAACGTCGTCGATCTGCCCGCCACATGGGACGAGTTCATCAACGACCGCTCGCGGTCGTTCCGCAAGGGTCACTGCCGCAAGAAGCGGGCAATATCCTCGCTTGGCAAATTCGAGGTGCGTTTCATCACCGAGCCGACGGCGGCTCATCGCTTCCTCGATACGCTCGACGAATTTCAGCGCGTCCGCATGGACGGCCGCGGCGAGCTGTTCGTTCTCGACCAGCCCTGCTACTCGAACTTCTACCACACCGTCATCGCCGACGGCCTGGCGAGCGGCTTCGCGGTGCTCCCGGTGTTGACGATCGACGATCGTCCGATCGCCGGCGGCTTCGGCATGATCAACCGCGACACCTGCACCCTGGTTCGGCTCGCTCATCTGGAGGGCGCCTGGGATCACTACTCGCCGAGCATCGTGCTGGCGTGCGAGACGATCCGGTTGCTGATCGAACGCGGCATCAAGACGTTCGATTTCGGCAAGGGGTATTACTCCTACAAGGAGCAGTTCGGCTGCGAACAAATCCCGCTCTACAGATATCAGCGCGCGCTGAGTCCGAAGGGACGGCTGGCAATCGCAGCAATGAGTGCACGGGATGCTGTGCGCAGCAGCGGTCTGGCCTATTCGCTTCGATCGTGGCGGGAAGGCTCGAGCCACAAGAAGCAGCCTCACGCGGGCGAGAAGGCGAGCGACCTCGGGAGGCCGTCGTGAACCGATTTGCGCGCGGCGACTTGGTCGAAGTCCTGCCCTTGGACGAGATCCTGGCTGTCCTGGACGACAAGGGAGCCTTGGACGGACTGCCGTTCATGCCTGAGATGGCCGCCTTCTGCGGCCATCGGTTTCGCGTTTCACGAAGGGCGAACCGCACCTGCGTCGAGGACAGCGGCGAAGGCCTGCTGAGCAATACCGTTTTCCTCGAAGACGTTCGCTGCGATGGCTCCCATCACGATGGCTGCCAGCGGCGCTGCCTGATGTTCTGGCACGAGCGCTGGCTGCGGCAGCCCACAGACGCTCGTATCGAACAGCCCACCTCTCCGGCGGCGCTCTCGCGCCTGCCGGTGAAGATCGGCGAACGTTACTACTGCCAGTCGACCGAACTGAAGCGCATCACCACGCCGTCGCGCGGCATGGTGGCCGGCGTCGCGCTGCTGACCAAGGATCTGCTGAGCGGCGAAATCTCACTGTCGCGCTACGTGATGATCCTCGGCAATGCGCTGATCAATAAATTCCGTAAGCTGATCGGCCTTGCCGAAATCGGCCGGTTGAGCGGTCCGGGCACGGAGACTTCGAAAGGCAATCTCGACCTCGAGCCCGGCGAGCTGGTCGAGATCAGGCCCCTCGCCGAGATCAGCCGGACGCTCGATCGCAAGGGCAAAAACCGAGGGCTGAACTTCGATCCAGAGATGGCGCTGTACAGCGGCCCCTACGAGGTCGAGCGCCGCATCGAACGGATCATCCTCGAGACCACCGGCGAGATGCGCACGCTGACCCATACGGTCGCGCTCAAAGGCGTCGACTGCCAGGGCCTGTGCGCCCGTAACTGTCCGCGAGCCAACCCGATCTACTGGCGCGAGATCTGGCTGCGACGCTTGGAGCCGCCTTCCGAGGCCTCCCGCTGAAGCCCCTCGGCAATGGCAATTGGGCGGGCCGGCCCGAGAGCCTTGTGCCTTCGTCCAACTTGTTCACACCTATAAGTTGAGCAACACTCCCCGTGCTGGGGGTGGCGTGTGAACCAGAGTAATCGCGGCGAAGGCACGACCCTTCTCACCGAAGCCCAGCGACTCGACTGGCTGCGGCTGATCCGCAGTGACAATGTCGGCCCCCGAACCTTTCGCTCGCTGATCAATCACTACGGCTCGGCGCGCCTTGCGCTGGAACAGCTGCCGGAGTTGGCGCGGCGCGGCGGTGCGGCCCGACCGGGGCGCATCCCGAGCGAAGACGATGCACGGCGTGAAATCGAGAATAGTCGCCGCATCGGCGTCGAATTAGTTGCGCCGGGAGAAGCGGGCTATCCGCCGCGGCTCGCCACGATCGATGACGCGCCACCGCTCCTCGGGGTCCATGCCCTGCCCGCCCATTTCGAGATAATGCAGCGGCCGATGATCGCGATCGTCGGCTCGCGCAATGCTTCCGCAGCCGGATTGAAGTTCGCGCAGCAACTCGCCGCCGATCTCGGCGCCGCCGGAATGGTCGTAATTTCCGGCCTTGCCCGCGGCATCGATCAGGCGGCGCATCGCGCCAGCCTGCAAAGCGGCACCGTCGCGGTGCTGGCCGGCGGCCACGACAAGATCTATCCGGCCGATCACGAAGACCTGCTCCTCGATATCATCGAAGCCGGCGGTGCTGCGATTTCCGAGATGCCGCTCGGCCATGTGCCACGCGGCAAGGATTTCCCGCGGCGCAACCGGCTGATCTCCGGCGCCGCGGTCGGCGTCGCGGTGATCGAGGCGGCGTTTCGATCCGGCTCGCTGATCACCGCGCGGCGCGCGGCCGACCAGGGCCGCGAGGTGTTCGCCGTCCCGGGCTCGCCGCTCGATCCACGCGCGGCCGGCACTAACGATCTGATCAAGCAAGGTGCGGCGCTGATCACTTCGGCCGCCGATATCCTGCACGCGATCGAATCCATTCTGGAGCGGCCGATCGAACTCCCCACTCGTGAGCCCGACGCACCACCGCCGGCGAGCGAACCGGACGCCGGCGACCGTGCCCGCATCCTCCGCCTGCTCGGTCCGAGCCCAGTGGGAATTGATGATCTGATCCGCTTGTCCGGCATTTCGGCGCCAGTGGTGCGGACGGTGCTGCTGGAGCTGGAACTGGCCGGCCGGCTCGAGCGTCACGGCGGCGGCTTGGTGTCGCTGGTCTGATCGACACCCCAAAAAAAGCAACGGCCCGAAGTGGTGCGCACTTCGAGCCATCTTGGAAGCGGACGTACATCCGGCCCGCTCCCTGCTGACCAACCATGCACAGCTTTGGTTACCGAATTATGAAACGGAGTCCGGCCTCGGAGTTGAGCGAGGACGAACTCGGAACGCTTTCAGGAAAGTTCTGGTCGGTCAGACGCCCGGCGCCATGCATTCAGCTCGGTCCCGAGCCGCCGCGGCGGCGGCTGCGCACCACCTCGGCAGCTTCGAGCCGCGCCATGTCGAGCAGGTAGCACAGCATGTCGAGGCGATGGCGGTGCGCCAGATGGATCAGCTCGCCCAACGCCCCCGCCAGATAAGCCGCAGCCTCTACCTCGCCACCGTCTCGCGGCGGCCGTTTGGATGTGAGGTGCCGTGAACCTTGCCGGGATGACATCGGTGACCTTCGAGGATGGAGCTGCGCAAACCCTATTACCGCGAAAACATATACAACCCTAGGTTTAAATTTATAAGAAACACATCCATTAAAACGCATCGTCACAACCGGCCGATTTGACAGTAGGCCCCTCACCACCCATGTTCCGGGCCATGTGGCCGGCGCGAGTCCCGCGAATCCGGCCCTTTTCTCTTAGTCAAATCGTTGGAAGTGCGATGAATCTCGTCATTGTCGAGTCGCCAGCCAAAGCCAAGACGATCAACAAATATCTCGGCTCGTCTTACGAGGTGCTGGCGTCGTTCGGCCATGTCCGCGACCTGCCGGCCAAGAACGGCTCGGTCGATCCCGACGCCGACTTCCAGATGATCTGGGAAATCGATCCGAAAGCCGCGGGCCGGCTGAACGACATCGCCAAGGCGCTGAAGGGTGCCGACAAGCTGATCCTCGCCACCGACCCTGATCGCGAGGGTGAGGCGATTTCCTGGCACGTGCTCGAAGTGCTCAAGCAAAAGCGTGCGCTGACGGACCAGAAGATCGAGCGGGTGGTGTTCAACGCCATCACCAAGCAGTCGGTCACCGACGCGATGAAGCATCCGCGCGAGATCGACGGCGCCCTGGTCGACGCCTATATGGCGCGCCGCGCGCTGGATTATCTGGTCGGCTTCACCCTCTCCCCGGTGCTGTGGCGGAAGCTGCCCGGCGCCCGCTCGGCCGGCCGCGTCCAGTCGGTGGCGCTGCGGCTGGTGTGCGACCGCGAGATGGAGATCGAGAAATTCGTCCCGCGCGAGTACTGGTCGCTGATCGCCACACTGGCAACGCCGCGTGGCGACAATTTCGAAGCCCGCCTGGTCGGCGCCGACGGCAAGAAGATCCAGCGGCTCGACATCGGCACTGGCGCCGAGGCCGAGGACTTCAAGAAGGCAATCGAAGCAGCCAACTTCAAGGTGTCGACCGTCGAGGCCAAGCCGGCTCGACGGAACCCCTACGCCCCGTTCACCACCTCGACTCTGCAGCAGGAGGCCAGCCGCAAGCTCGGCTTCGCGCCGGCGCACACGATGCGGATCGCGCAGCGGCTATATGAAGGCGTCGACATCGGCGGCGAGACCGTCGGACTCATTACTTATATGCGTACCGACGGCGTGCAGATCGATCCGTCCGCCATCACCCAGGCGCGTAAGGTCATCGCCGAGGATTTCGGCAACGCCTATGTGCCTGACGCCCCGCGGCAGTATCAGGCCAAGGCCAAGAACGCGCAGGAAGCCCACGAAGCCATCCGCCCGACAGACCTGTCGCGCCGCCCCTCCGACGTCAGCCGCCGGCTCGACGCCGAACAGGCCAAGCTGTACGAGCTGATCTGGATCCGCACCGTCGCTAGCCAGATGGAGTCGGCCGAACTCGAGCGCACCACCGTCGATATCGAAGCCAAGGCGGGCTCACGCGTGCTGGAGCTGCGCGCCACCGGCCAGGTGGTGAAGTTCGACGGCTTTCTGGCCGCCTATCAGGAAGGCCGCGACGACGACGCCGAAGACGAAGACGCCCGCCGCCTGCCCGCGATGAGCGAAGGCGAAGCGCTGAAGCGCGAGGCCCTCGCCGTCACCCAGCATTTCACCGAGCCGCCGCCGCGCTACTCCGAAGCCTCGCTGGTCAAGCGCATGGAAGAGCTTGGCATCGGCCGGCCTTCGACCTACGCGTCGATCCTGCAGGTGCTGAAGGATCGCGGCTACGTCCGCCTGGAGAAGAAGCGTCTCTACGGCGAGGACAAGGGCCGCGTCGTTGTCGCCTTCCTGGAAAACTTCTTCACCCGCTACGTCGAATACGACTTCACGGCGGCGCTGGAAGAAGACCTCGATCGCATCTCCAATAATGAAGTGTCGTGGAAGCAGGTGCTGCACGACTTCTGGAAGGGCTTCATCGGCGCGGTCGACGACATCAAGGAGCTGCGCGTCGCCCAGGTGCTGGACGTGCTCGACGACATGCTCGGGCCGCACATCTATCCGGCACGCGAGGATGGCGGCGATCCGCGGCAGTGCCCGAGCTGCGGCACCGGCAAACTCAATCTCAAGGCCGGCAAGTTCGGCGCCTTTGTCGGCTGCTCGAACTATCCGGAATGCCGCTACACCCGTCCCCTCGCCTCCGATAGCGGCGCCGATGCGGACCGCGTGCTCGGCACCGATCCGGACACCGGACTCGAAGTCGCGGTGAAGTCGGGCCGGTTCGGTCCCTACATCCAGCTCGGCGAAGCCAAGGATTACGGCGAAGGCGAGAAGCCGAAACGCGCCGGCATTCCGAAGGGCACCTCGCCCAGCGATGTCGAGCTCGATGTCGCGCTGAAGCTGCTCGCACTGCCGCGCGAGGTCGGCAAGCACCCGGAGACCGGCCAGCCGATCAAGGCAGGCATCGGCCGCTTCGGACCGTATGTGCAGCACGAGAAGACCTACGCCAGCCTCGAGGCCGGCGACGACGTGCATAATATCGGCCTCAACCGCGCGGTGACGCTGATCGCCGAGAAGATCGCCAAGGGTCCGAGCAAGGGCCGGTTCGGCGCTGCGCCCGGCCGTGCGATCGGTGAGCATCCGACGCTCGGCGAGGTGTCGGTGAAGAAGGGCCGCTACGGCGCTTATGTCACCGCCGGCGGCGTCAACGCCACCATCCCCGGCGACAAGGCCGAAGACGCGATTACTTTGCCGGAAGCCGTCGCGCTGCTCGATGAGCGCGCTGCGAAGGGCGGCGGCAAGGCCAAGAAGGCGCCTGCCAAGAAGGCAGCCGCCAAGAAAGCCGATGGCGAAGGCAAGCCGGCCAAGAAAGCCGCGCCGAAGAAGGCCAAACCGAAAGCCGAAACCGCCGCCGCCAGCAAGGCGCGCGCGCCGGTGAAGGCTAAAACCTCGGCGCCGAAGAAGCGACGCCAAGTCCAAGCCTGCGGCCAAGAAGAGCGCTGCCAGAACGGATAG
>NZ_BADD01000133.1 GCF_000333455.1 Rhodopseudomonas sp. B29 | reverse complement strand
TCATCATCATGGCGCGGATCTCGAGGCCGCGGCGGCTGGACTTCATCCACGCCACCACGATGATCAGCATCGCCACCGAGCAGACCACGATGCCGATCTTGTCCGCCGTCAGCGTCACGTCGAATATCTTGGTCCGCCACCGCCCGAACAGATCAGGCAGCGACTTCGAGGTCGGGCCGAACAGCATCAGGAAGAGCTGGCTGCCGATCAGGCTGATCGCCAGCGTCGCGATCATGCCGCGCGAGGTGAAGGCCGGCTTATCATGCAGCGGAATGAACACCAGCAGGCAGACGATGATTCCGCCCACCGCACCGGCCAGAATGCCTGCGCCGGCGACCAGGAAAGGATCCTTGGAGACCTGCGTCGCCATCAGCCAGGCGGCGTATCCGGCGAACGAGAACACGAAGCCATAGGCGAGGTTGACGAGGCCGAGGCTCGACCAGGTGATCGAGACCGCAATGGCGATCAGGCCGTAGATGGCCGCGACCGTGATCGCGTTGATGAGGACGAATGCAATATCCATCGGCATCGCTCAGTGCCCGCCGCCGAGGCGGAACGAGGACGACGCTTCGCCCTTCAGCTTGCCGGCATGCATGCCGATGATGCGGTCAACCCGGCCTTCGAGCAGCGCGACGTTCTGCTCGGCGATGAACATCGCCGAATCCTTGAGGTCGATGGCGAGCAACGCATTCATCACCGCGATGCCGATCTTGGGCGCCAGCCCGAGCGATGGTTCGTCGGCGAGATACAGTTTGGCGTCGGTCATCAGGCCTCGGCCGATCGACACCATGCGGCGCTCGCCGCCCGACAGCCGGCCGACCGGCGTCTTCATCAGCTTGCGCAGCGGCTCGAAAATATCGAGCACGCGTTCCTTGCGCTCCTTGCGGGTGCGCCAAGCCTCGCGCGTGAACGCGCCGGAATCGAGATGTTCCTCCACCGTCAGTCCCTGAAAAATTTCATCGCCTTGCGGCATGATCGCCAGCCCCTGCCGGACGATCTGGTGGGTGTAGCGGCCGGGGCCCTGGCTGCGGGTGCGGCCGATCTGGCGGCCGTTGAGCAGGATCGAGCCGCGCTGCCAGCCGGTCAGTCCGGCGATGGCGTAGAACAGCGTGGTCTTGCCGTGGCCGTTGAGGCCGACGATGCCGACGCGCTCGCCGGGCTGGATCACGAGGTCGAGGTCGTGGATCACCCGGAGCGGACCGTAGCCCGCCGACAGTCCTTCGATCTTGAGTACTTCGGTCATGGGCCTCAATGCGCCTCGAAATACGCGGCGCGGACCGCTTCGCTGTCGATGATGTCGGCGAGTTCGCCCTGGGCGATGATCTCGCCGGCGTCCATCACCACGACGCGGTCGGCGATCGACTCGAGCAGCTCGATGCGGTGTTCCACGATGACAATTCCGACGTTCATTTCCTTGGACAGCATCCGCAGGATCTGATCGATCTCGTCGATCTCGGCGTTGATCAGGCCGGCGGCGGGCTCGTCCATCAGCAGCATCTTGGGATGGCGCATCAGCAGTGTCGCCATCAGCAGCTTGCGGCGTTCGAACGTCTTCAGGCTTGTGGTCGGACGGTCGTACGGCACGCGGAAGCGCACGAGCTGCGCGCCGTATTCGGCGTCGAACCGTGTCAGCCACGGTTCGTAGGCCTGGCGTGCCGCCTTGAACGTTTCGCCGACGGTGAGTTCTTCGGGCACCAACGGCGTCTGGTAGGTGCGGCCGATGCCGAGGCGCGCGCGCTCGAACAGCGACAGGTCGCTGATGTTGCGGCCCTCGAAATACACCTTCCCGGTCTTGGGACGAAAACGCCCCGACAGGATTTCCAGCAGGCT
This sequence comes from Rhodopseudomonas sp. B29, assembly GCF_000333455.1. Taxonomy (GTDB): domain Bacteria; phylum Pseudomonadota; class Alphaproteobacteria; order Rhizobiales; family Xanthobacteraceae; genus Rhodopseudomonas. The sequence continues at coordinate 4,896 of NZ_BADD01000133.1, read as the reverse complement.
GGTCTTACCGGCCCCGTTGGGGCCGATAATTCCCAGCACTTCGCCTTCGCGCAAATCGAAGCTGATGTTGCGCAACACTTCGCGGCCGCCCAGGTTCAGCGACAGATCCTCACACGAGAAGAACGGCATTCCCTGCATCGAACCGCGGCCTTCCAGTTACCACCACGGCGCCGGCTTGAGCTTCGCTTCCGCGATCTCGTTCGGCCAGACGATCTTGTGGGCGCCGTCCTGCACCTGCACGAACAACTGGCTCATGCCCTTCTCGAGTTCGGCAGCTTGGTTGCCGAAGCCGTTGTCGGGGTAGTGCAGGCCTTCCTGGAATTCGTTGTTCATGTTCATCATGCCGCAGACGCCGCGATACGGATTCTCGCGGATCCACTTGCAGTTGGCGGCGAAGTCTTCGGGCGCCTTGGTGGCTTCCCACGACCGCTTCAGATACTGCACGATGTCGTAGCCGTTGCCGGTGTAGACGAGGCCCATGTTGCCGACGTATTTCGGATACTTCTTGAGATACTTGGCGCGGAAATCCTGGCCGGTCTTGTCGCCGTAGACGCCGAGCACCGTGCTCCAGCAGAAGCCTTCGGTTGCGTTGCCGCCGAGCTCGAGGAATTCCGGCTGCGACGGGCCATACTGCAGATACACCAGCGAGCCGGGCACCGGATCGGCGGCGAACTGCTTACAGAACGCGGCGTATTCGGCGGCGACCCAGTGGTCGATCATGATCGCGCCGGCGTCGACTTCCTTGAGCTTCTGGATCACCGGGCTCCAGTCGTTGACCGGATATTGAATGTCGGTGACGGCGGCGAGCTCGAACTTGTACTTCGGAATCGCCTCTTTGGCGGCCTTCAGGATGGTCTGGCAATAGCCGACCTGCTCGGCGACGATGTGGATCTTGCGGTTCTTCGGCTTCCAGACGCCGGTCTCTTCCATCTTGGTCAGCCACAGCGGATAGGTCCAGCCGTAGTTCACCTCGGAGGGATCGGTCTGCAGGATGTTGCTGTATTTGACCGGATCGGCCTTGTAGGCCAGCGTCGCGGCGCGCTGCGTATTGCCCTGCAGATAGGGAGCTTTGTACTTGGCGGCCTCGTCCATCGCCGGGATCGGCGCGAACAGGAAGGCGTTGGAGATCGCGTGCACCTTCTTGTCGATACAGGCAGCGATCGCCTGCCGGCAGCTTTCCGGCGACAGCTTGTCGACGTCCGGCACGAACAGATCGATCTGCCGGCCGAGCACGCCGCCCGCCGCATTGATCTCTTCGACTGCGAGCTTGGTACCATTGAGATGGTCGGTGTCGTCGGCGACGCCGTAAGGCGTCGACAGCGAGGACGGCACGCCGATCAGAAGCTTCTCGTTCGCCGCGAACACGGCGGGAGCTGCAAGCCCCGCGACAGTCGCGGCGGCGCCGCCTGCTGCAATCTGCAAGGCCTTACGCCGGGTCACCGACGTCATGGGGACCGTCCGACTTCCGTCATCTCGCGACTTCATCAATGCGCTCCGTTGATGAGAGCGCGTGGATGCGAGCTAATTCGCATCTCTGATGACGCTCTCCGTTGAGGTCCGGCGGGCGGAGACTAGAACACGGCGCGAGTGAAAATCAATCGTGAAAAAACATTTTTTCCTGGGAGGAAACGGAAAAAATCGAAATCGTAGCGCGCCCGCAGCTAACCGGCGGTGGTGCTACGCGGCATTCTCGCATTGCAGAGCGAGTGATTAGTTCGGTTGTTGTGCAACTGCTGCCTCGTTGGACGGCTTTGTGCGAGTGCGATGAGCAGCGGGGAGGTGAAGTGCTGTTGCGGGCAGAAAACGCGCCATCGGCGGCGGAGGAGGGGCGCCGAAGTCTCTTTGGAAATGCCGTCGGGGGGAGGCGGAGAAGGATCGCGGCGGAGCCGAATAACGCCGAACCTTCGCAGCGGAGAGCTGTTTTGATCGGCCAGGCACATCCGGCCTGGCTGATCATAGGGCGCGCGGCCCACCGGCCTGGGCTTCATCAGCGCTGGCTTCACGCCAGACCGCTTTCCCGGTGGCCGCTGCGCCGCACAGCGGCAGATCGCCGCGCCGGGGGGAGGCGGCGACCCGTGGCCCCAGACGTCAGGCCATTTGCGAGGTCAGGCCCATCTCGTTGCGGAGCTGGGCGGCCGCCAGCTCGGCCCGGCACTCCGCCGCGAAGGCGCGCAGTCGCGCCGCCGTCAGCTCGTCCAGAATGCTCTTGGCCAACCGCTCAGCACGCGAAATCTGGTCGTTCAGATAATCGATCCGGGCCATGCTCGCCTCCCATCCCACGCCGAATCTAATTTGAAGCAAATTGCTTCGTTCCGGCGGAGGCGGGCTGGGGGCGATGGTATGGTGAATGGAGGGTTAATACGATGAGACTGAACACAAGACTGATTGCAAATTCACGCCTCATGCACGCGGTCGAAGCACCTCCTATTGTTTGACTGCAAAATAGTTCAATTATCTTAGGATGAGCCAATGTACTTGGGCATCGAGCAGCAAACCGGGCTAGTCTACGTAGGATCAAACATTGGGCTGCTGATGCCCGCCGTCCCCATTCCGATCGTGACCCGGGCCCGGCTAATCAGGAATTTGGAAGACTGGAATAAAGCGCCAACTGGGCCGGTTCATTGGGTGCTACGCGAGGATACTTTTGACCCAGTGACCCGCACACGGCGCGGCCGGCTTTACGAAACTGATCCGCAATTCACCCAACCGACGAACCACTACGTGGTTCCCCACCCCTATGAAGACCCTTTTGGCCGCCAAGAGGGGCCAGGTGGACGAACTTCGAAGTCGCTGTTCTTCTACAAGACCTGCCGATCACTTCTGGTGGAGGAACGTGAAGGTTTGGGACTGATCATGGCCCTCGGCAATGCCACTACAGTTTCGGGATGGCGAATCATTCAAGCGGAAATCGATGCGACGGGTTGTCTAATTGTAACCCTGAAGGCGCTATCGGCATTCGGAATTTTGCCAAATCTAGACACGGCCAAGGTTCCGTCGGACTTACAGAAAGTAGTCCGGCAAGCCTATGAACGCGTCTTGAACTCGGCATTTAGGGAGTCGCCGATCTCGGTTATCGATCATTGCCGAAATGCGATGACCGTATTCTTGTCGGCGTGGTTAGTAAGTCAGAGCCATGATCGCTCTATTCTAGCTTGTGATCTCAGTAAGGTGGCAAAAGAAGTCGAAGGGGCGCCCCACCATAAGGCGGCGCTGAGCTGGTCGGCGAAGATCGTCGCCCGCTTCCATAGTCGGGGCAAAGACAACGAGATGATGTCCAAAGGGCTGCGTGCTCTGGTGGATGAAGATGCCGCATTCGCTTTAGAGGCACTGGGCTTGGTAATGCGGGAGCTGGGATGGGCGGAGGGCTAGATGGATTGGTTTTCTGATCTACGCTCGCCTTCCGTGCCTCCATCGTTGTCAGGAGCTTTTGCGATCGCGCTTGTGCGCTGAGTTTGGGCAACAAGATCGAGCGCGACACGCACTTCATCGGGATCGCCGACGGCGTGCACAATGTTCAAATACTCGGCGCGTGCTTCCGGTGTCCGAAGGTGTTCAGCGGCCTTGAATTTCTTCAGTTTGCTGACCTTCATTGTCAGTCCTCCAGTGCCTGCGCGATGTCCTTCGCGGTCCGGATGTCTCCTATCATTCTTTGTGGCTTCCGGTTACAAGTTGTCCGGGACGATGCTTTGTCCGGCTAACGAGATAGAGCTTTGCCCTGGTCGCGGCATTCCGGGGCATCACTCTAGTCACCCTCAGAAGATATTGCTGAGCACACAATCGGCAAAGCCGTTGGCCAGCGCAGGGCCCGTCCAGGCCATGGTGGCTGCCGCCAAAAACACGGTTTTCCTCGCTCGGCCCCCTCGATTCCGACCCCGGTTCCGATCATTATAGTCGCAACTTTGGGGAGAGTGATGAGCGGGATCCGAGTAAGTTTGGTTGCGGTGGCGCTCGGCCTGATTGGGACTGCGGCGGGCGCGGTTGAGGTGCCTGCGACGACATTCTATTCCGGCAACGACGTCTACGATTGGTGCCGCTACGACCGGCGCGCAGCCGTCAGCTATGTGGCTGGACTATACGACTCCGCCGCCCATGCCGCGGCGGTTATCGATTCCGGACGACACTTCGGCAAGGACTTGACGAACAACGACGTGGAGATCGACTTCGCGCTCAACAGGGTGGTCGGCTACTGCAAGCCCGACCGTGCCACGCTTGAGCAGGTAACCGACGTGTTCTGCGCCTACCTTAAGGACAACCCGAGCCAGCGCGGCGGTCTGCCCGCGATCATGCTTCCAGACGCCCTCAAGAAAGCGTGGCCCTGTTCCGGACGGTGACCGATGGCTGACTCTGTGAAGAAGCGCCGCGTGCGGATGGAGTCGAACCGACTGGCCGACATCATCGCCTGGCCGGGCGACAAGAACGACCTGTTCCGCGAGATCGGGCGGTTCGTCTACGAATACTCCCAGCTTGAGTTCGACCTGCGGAAGATCTTCCGAAAGAAGGTCGGAATCGACTTCGAGCACGACGATATCATGACCGCCGGCTTCGACTTCGCGAAGCTCTGCACGGCCGTGGCCGCGGCGTCCGCTATCGAGGAGGACGGCGACGCTGATCCGATACTCAAGAAGCTCATGGGTAGGTGCCACGACGTGAATGCCGTCCGCGTCGCGGTGGTGCATGGCCGGTGGAGTTCGACGTTCGGCGGCGACCGAGCAATACACGTCGCGCGCGGAAGCATGAAGCAGCAGCGCATGTTCGGGTACGAAGGCGACCTCGACGAACATTCGGATGGTATCGTGAAGCTGCGTGCCGAGATCGCGGAAGCGGTGCGTGCCGGGGACGAGCGCAAAGGCCGGCCAAAGAAAAAGCAAATCGTCCGGAAGAAGAAGACCTGACTCA
>NZ_BADD01000134.1 GCF_000333455.1 Rhodopseudomonas sp. B29 | reverse complement strand
TGACCCGTCCCGATGGCGCCGAAGCACCATCCTACGCCACTCTCCGGAGGCGACCGGAAGGCGCTAAAGAAGGAGCTGGGCCGGGCGCGCGCGGTGACCACCCTCCTAGCGGCCCAATCGGCTGAGATGCGGGCGAGGGGGGAGGCTCTGATCCAGCAAGCCGACCGCCTGCTCTGTGAAAGCTGGAACGAGCGGATGTGGGCCGACGGTGGCCCAATCGACCCGTCGCCGACTATCGACCAAGCGGTGAACGGCGGCTATTGCTGGATCGAAATCGAGTGCTCACGGTGCAGAACACCGAATGAGGTCGACCTGGCAGCACTCCGTCATCCGTCGACGACCTGCGTTCATGACCTTGCCAGTCGCCTTCGCTGCAGCAAGTGCGCAAAGGCAGGAAAGCGGCCGCCGACGACGCTGCTTCAGCTGGCGCAGCGCGCACGGCATGCCGATCCGGAGACCTGACCTTGTGCAATCTGTACTCGATCACTACCAACCAATCGGCGATCATCGCGCTTTTCCGCGTAGTCAACCAGCACGTCGGCAACCTCGCGCCTATGCCCGGCGTGTTTCCGGACTATAAGGCACCGATCATCCGAAATGGTGCCGGCGGCCGCGAACTCGTCACCGCCAGATGGGGCATGCCGTCATCGGCGAAGGCGCTTTTAGACAACGCCCAAAAGCGAGCGGACAAGCTCCGAGCCAAAGGTCAGACCGTCGATTTCAACGAAGTGCTGCGGATGGAGCCGGATGGCGGGACGACCAACATCCGCAACGTGAAGTCCAAACACTGGACCCGGTGGCTGGGTCCGGAAAACCGCTGCGTGGTCGCGTTCAACAGCTTCAGCGAATTCAACAAGATTCAGGGCGGCGACATCTGGTTCGCACTTGACGAGACCCGTCCGCTTGCCTGCTTCGCTGGCATCTGGACCAACTGGACTTCGGTCCGAAAGGTGAAGGAGGGCGCGACGACCAACGACCTCTACGCGTTCCTGACTACCGAACCGAATGCTGAGGTCGGCGTCATCCATCCGAAAGCGATGCCGGTCATCCTGACAACCCCTGCCGAGGTCGAAACATGGCTGTCGGCCCCGCAAGAAGAAGCCCTGAAGCTGCAGCGCCCGCTGCCGGACAGCTCGCTGAGTATCGTCGCGAGGGGTGTGAAGAAGGACAGGGATCTTCCCGCCGTTTGACGTCATGACGGAAGTCTCTACGACAGCCCCGCATCGCAAGATCATCCATGTGGACATGGACGCGTTCTACGCATCCGTCGAACAGAGGGACGACCCGGCGCTGCGGGGAAAACCGGTCGCCGTCGGCGGCTCTCGCGAGCGCGGCGTCGTTGCGGCCGCAAGTTACGAAGCTCGCAAGTTTGGCGTGCGTTCGGCTATGCCGTCTGTCACCGCGAGGCGGCAGTGTCCCGACCTGATCTTCGTGAAGCCGCGTTTTGAGGTCTACAAGGCGGTCAGCCAACAGATCCGTGAGATCTTCGCGGAGTATACAGCAATCATCGAACCGCTATCGCTGGACGAAGCCTACCTCGACGTGACGGAGAACCTTCAGAACATCCCCCTGGCACGAGACATCGCACTCGCCATCAGGGCCAAGATCAAGGAGGTGACCGGTCTCAACGCATCCGCGGGCATCTCCTACAATAAATTCTTGGCCAAACTCGCGTCCGATCACCGCAAGCCGAATGGTCAATATGTGATCTCGCCAGAGATGGGACCTACGTTCGTCGAGAATCTGCCCGTCGGCAAATTCCACGGCATAGGCCCGGCCACTGCGGCGAAGTTCAACGCGCTCGGCATTCGAACTGGGCAGGATATCCGGGATCAGACCCTCGAATTCCTGCAGGGCCATTTCGGAAAGGCCGGATCCTACTACTACTGGATCTCGCGTGGAATCGATGAGCGACCGGTTCGGGTCAATCGCATCCGTAAGTCGGTCGGTGCGGAGAACACTTTCTCGTCCGACCTAACCTCGTTCGAGGCGATGGCAGCGGAGCTGCAACCGCTCATCGACAAGGTCTGGGGACATTGTGAGAAAACCGGCAATCTAGGCAGGACTGTCACGCTCAAGATCAAGTTCTCGGATTTTGAGATCGTCTCGCGAAGCAGAACGTTGGCCAGCCCTGTCTCAAGTCGGGCAGCCCTCACGACCAGATCGGTTGGGCTGCTCGAGGCTGCGATGCCTCTGCCGAAGCCCGTTCGGCTTCTTGGTGTCTCATTGTCGTCGCTGCAGAACGAGGACGAGGGCAGCCCGCAATTCGGACTGCCTCTCTGACCTCCGCAAACCATACTATTGGAGCGCGGCGACGCTTTTAACAGAGAGCCATGAAGGGAGAAGCGCTGGCGTATGCAAAATTCATCACCTCGGCGTCTGACCAATCGGATCAGGTTGAGTTAGCCCGACGTGGCCAGTGTCAATTGTAGGCTCAGTTATGTTCGCTCTGCATCATGTACAGTTGCGCCGGCTTTCATTTACTATCAACATAATTCATAGGTGGATTTATGTGGAGATAATCATGAATGAGAAGCCAGCCTATAGAAATACTAGTCAATTTTCACGGGCGGAGTTGGAACGGAGGCGGATTGAAAATCTGCAACATTCGATTTCGATTGGATGTTGCCGCTCGTTGCGGAGGAGAATTGAAGAATGGGGTGTCTTCCTAGCCGACTCCGTCGACTCCGCTGTCGTTTCTGACTACAAAGCGATTCAGCAGAGAGCTAATACAATGTTTCAAATTGAAGAATTGCATGGTGCGGGATCACTTCTAGAATTGTCTCATCCGACCGTTCGACGAATGCTGAGCCGAAGAAGTCCGCCATGGAGCTCTAATGAAGTCGCGGCAGCTGAAAGATATCGTAATTGCAGTACTATCCTTTCCAGCAAGATGGATGCGCTTGAACGTACTCCGCCACTTCATCAATAGACGAGAATTCTTCCGGATCTTGGATGTCTTGCGCATCTAGAAAGGAGTATGTTGGAGAGGTCGATGAGAGATTGGTGACGGTCAATCCGATATTGGTCATTTGGGCGGCGACTTGAGCAGCGAGATTCAATTCTTCTATGTTTTTCGCTGCTTCTTCGAACTCGATCTCGTAAGCTTCAGCGAGTGCCTTGCGCAACCCATCAGGACCAGAATACGATCGCGATCGAGCTTTCCCGTTCACGATGACGTAGTAGATTGTGTCACGTCCGTCGAACCTTATTCCAATAGTTGCCGCCATTCTCATCCCCTTGAAGTGAGGCATTTCGATAAGAGGGAGACCGTTAAGATTGTTTGAGGAGTCGGCTTCAAGTGCCGTGCGACAAAAGTCTATTGCGAGCGGGCTCTATTTCGGAGTGGCTGCGTGAAAGACGTCCTACTTACCTTTATAGAACACTTGCATCGACAAAAGGAGACTGATCGATCGAGTCTTAATCAGACGGCAGGCGCCCGATGGTGTTGCTTAATCGCCGATAGCGTACAAGGGGCGCAAATTTTTGCCTAGGGAGAGGCCAAGCGCTGGTCCAATTGCGGGAAGATAAACCTCTCTGACTCAAGGAGCCGATGATGAAGAACATTGTCGTGTGCTGCGATGGCACAGGAAACTAGATCAGCGAGAATATCTCGAATGTCCTGAAGCTAAATCGAACGCTTCGCAAGAGTGGAAAAACGCAGCCTCATCAAGTCGTGTTCTATGACCCCGGTGTCGGGACGTTGGCGCGACCGGACCCTTGGACAAAGTTTAAACAGGATGCGGCGGCAGTTCTCGGCTTCGCGACCGGTTACGGTCTCGATGATAACGTTCTCGCCGCCTATGAATTCCTGATCAACCAGTACGAGGAGGGAGACCAGATCTTTCTTTTCGGGTTCAGTCGTGAAGCTTACGCTGTACGAGTGTTAGCTGGCTTCGTTCACCGCATCGGGCTCTTGTCGCCGCAGCAGAGCAATCTGGCAGGTGGCGCATTGACTGCATACAAGCAAGTCGAACCGATGACGTCCCCGCCAACACTCGTATCTCCACAGGCAAAGGACGCCGATGTTTTAGACGAAGGGGCAAGTCCAAGACCTGCGTCAAAGGAAGACCGAGCATCGCAGTTTGCGCGGATTGTATTCGAGGTGGCCGACGATAAAGTTTGTAGGCGTGTGGGACACGGTTGCAAGCGTTATCGTTCCCTGGCCAGATAGACTTCAGGACTTAGCGCGCGCTTCTTATATAAGAAGCGATCTCGGTCTTATATGAGAAGAAATTTGTCTTGGTTGGCGCCGGCAGGTCGGCCGCATTATGGTTAAGCGACGATTCTTCGCGGTGGACGGACGAATGGTTGGCAAGAGGGCGGCGAAAAGGGGAAAGCGAACTCCCATCGGTGACCGGGTGGCGTTCATCGCAATGATGGACAAAGACGTCATCGCGGACATCAAACAAGTTGCCCTCGACGAGCATCGGGCTGCCTGGGACATCAAGGAGCAGGCCGCGAGGGAGGTTCTGAAGCGAAGGAAGAAAGCTAAGTAGCTCTCGTCCTCCTATCGAGGCTCGCGCCCATCTGCGCCACGCCCGCCGAACTCGGTATTTAGCCAATGCTCAACAGCGACGGCGTCTCCGTATCCGTGACCTCTTAAGACGCCGACGATGTCAGCGGCGGAAAGCACGACGATCGGGTGCTGATCTTCCTTGATCTCTCGATAGGCTTGGCTGTCGACAAAGCTCGTCGTAACGATGATCCCGAACTGACGGTGTCGAAGCCGGGAAATCAGTCGCGACATTTCCCTGACGCCCACCGAGTTGCCGATACCGTAGCACTTGGCCTCGAGCGCGAATTCAACCAGGACCGAACTCGGACCGCGACCAATCCGCATTTTCCCGGTTGCGTCCCGACCGCCATCTCTCGATGGACGTGTAACATCTACTTCCACGATGTCGGGTATCAGCATCCTCGCCATGGCGGCCGCGCAGCTCTCGAAATCATGGGGGTGCGACTGAAAGAAGGCGTGGATTTTCGCGATAATCGCGAGGTCGTCCGGCGCGCTCGGAAGTTGCTCCGATTTGCTCCTGTGCTCGATCGAGCGGACGGCCTTCAAGGGGCGGCAGCGGCCCGTTGAGACCCAGTCGGCCCATACCTCGGGGGCGCGATCGAGCGGATCTTTCCCGTTGATCAGATCGTCTATCCAGAAACGCGGAATCTCGGCGGCGTCCAGAATGGTGAAACGCGCGCGGTAGTTTTGGAATCTTAGGCCTTCGCTGGATCTCCAGACGGCGACGAGGTCGTCGAAGTTCTCGATGTCAGGCCCGCCAGGTATCGCCAAGCCTAGGAAGCGGACGTCGCGCCATTCTCCGGTGCTGGAGAACACGAAGATCGGAGGGATCGACCGCCTTCCGAAAGCGCCGGCGTGAAGGCGCTCGAAGAACCTGCGAAGGAGTTCGTTGCCGAAGCGGCGCGTTTCATGC
>NZ_BADD01000135.1 GCF_000333455.1 Rhodopseudomonas sp. B29 | reverse complement strand
GATGCCAGGGACCAAGCCAACGGCGGCATTGATGTCGAGCTCGACGTGTCTCTGTCGACGTCGCTCATGCGTCAAGCAGGCCACAAAGCCGCTCCGATACTCCGCTCGAACGCGCAGAATCTTTATTGGACGCCCGCGCAGATGATCGCTCATCACACTGTCAATGGCTGCAATCTTGAGCCCGGCGACTTGATCGGGACGGGCACGATATCCGGACCGAATGCGGGCGAGCTTGGCAGCATGCTTGAACTGACCGCTGCCGGATCCAAGCCCCTGGTTCTCGGGAGCGGCGAGGAGCGGGGCTTCCTGCAGGATGGCGACATCGTCTCGTTCTCAGGCCGCTGCCGACGACCAGGATACGCTTCGATTGGGTTCGGACAGTGCACCGGGACAGTGGCAGCAGCGAGAGAGACCATTTTCTAAACCACGGTATCGACGTCGCGCTAGGTGAGTTCGGTATCCTGTCAGTTGCTTCCGATAGCTCCCTTTTGATTGAATCAGCTTGGTTTATCTGTGAGGTGGACGTCACCACGCCTGGGTTGATGCCGGAATTGATCACTCGGATCGCGTCACAAAGCGCAGCTTGGCTCGACATCTTCCAACTCGCGGCAGACATCAAATCCGCTTTGGGTCAGATGCGCCGAATGGCAGCTGTCCGAAAGGGGCTGGAGGTCCGCTTTTGCCTGGAAGGGGTCTATAAGGCAAGCGTGCCCACCATGCATGCCTTCGGCCAATGGTGTTCAATACACCTTCTGATGCGTCGGACAATTGCAGGCAACGCCGCGTCCTCTATTGACGAGGACAGGAGCTGTTGCCCTTACTGCCCCACTCTGATCAGTCGAATAGAACTGCATTCGATTGCTGTCGGTGTCGATCATCGCCATCGTAAGTACGTCGGTGTAAACCGCATTGGTATCTAGCGAGATCCGATTTTCAGTCACAATGGGCAATGGCGGCGTCGACGGCGAATGGCCGTGGACTACGACATGCGAGAGGTGGCCGACGTGATCCAAGAACCGGCTCCTGATTTGCAGTAAGTCGGCTAAGCGTTGGTCATTAGGTGGCCGGGTCGGATCGATACCGGCGTGCACGAAGAGATATCGCCCTAGGACTTCGCTCAACGACGCTGATTGCAGGACCTCCACGTGGTCTTCAAAACGTTCTTTGATCTCGTGGAGATCATCGAAGGTGAAACAGTCTGAGTGTCCAAGGTATGATGCAAGCGTGGTAGCTGCACCACGCATAAACCAATCTTCGACGAACCTCTGCTCCGTCAAGGCATCGCGAAACATGAAATCGTGATTTCCCAGGAGCAAACGGCTTTCCGGCCAGCGCCTCAGTGTTTCGCATACGATATCCATGGCTCCGCGGCTGTCTGGCCCGCGGTCGACGATGTCGCCCAGGAAGTAGACACGGGGGCGACGACGAGTTTCGGTCGAATGCTCGTCTATGAATTTGATGAGAGTCTCCAGGAGGTCAGAACGTCCGTGGACATCGCCAATCGCGCACACGGTCGATTGCAGATTTAGGAGATTCATCTTGAGGGGCCGGGAGGAGGCAGAAGTCAATTTTGCGTCCTTGGACCCATGGAACATGGCCCCGCAACATTCCCTTTCGGGTTGCTTGCAGATTTGAGGGATTTGCTCGTCCCGGCCTAAGACAATCGGCGAAGCCTGTGTGAGGACTCGACGGATGTTCTTGATATGTTCTAAGTTGGCGCATGTCCGACCGACCCGCAAGCTGGCGAATGCCCACCCCCCCGACAGATGGAAAAGCTGGCGGTAGAGGCCGCGCGTAGGGGATGTGTGGGTGACCTCCGACCCGAC
>NZ_BADD01000136.1 GCF_000333455.1 Rhodopseudomonas sp. B29 | reverse complement strand
ATTAAGATTGCGATCACGGTCGACGACTCTTTCTTGGAAAGGCATGCCGTGGGCCCGGGGCATACGCCGAGTACGGTCGCGGAAGCTCTGATGGCGGCCTTTGCGAGACATTCGATTTCTGGTGTCTACGCGTTCTCCGGTACAGCTCCGGCGGACCATGACAGCGATCTGCTTCGGATTCTCGACCAGTGGGTTGAACGGGGACACTTCGTCTCAAATCACACCCACTATCACGCCAACCTCAACTGGATCGACGCCGTTCACTACATACGAGACATAGAAAAGACCGGAGAGCTCATTGAGCGGTGGGCAAGCCAGTCGCCAACACGCTACTTCCGCTACGCGATGGACAATTGGGGCAATACCCAGGACAAGTTTGAACAGGTAAGCGCCTATTTATCGAGCAACAAGTATACGACCGCGCCGATCAACGCGTGGTTTTACGACACAGACTTCATCGCGCCTCACTATCGGGCGAGCCTAAGCAAGGACGAGGCTGCGCTTCAATATCTGCGCAAGACTTTCATTGAGACGGCCTTGCAGCAGCTGCGGGTGCAGGCGGCTGCGGCCCGGGCGATGTTTGGCCGGGACATAAGCTATATTTGGCTCATTCACGCGACGCCGCTCGCTGCCGAATGCATCGGCGAAATCCTCGAGGGCTTCGCGACGGGCGGCGCCGAGTTCATCGGTCTGGACGAGGCTATGTCCGATCCGATCAACGGCCAGCCGGTCCCCTTGGTCACGCACCGCTTCCTGAATCACATCCAGAAGTGGGCGACGGTCCGGGGCTTAAGTATCGATGATTGTCCGCCTGCGATTGTCGATGAAATTGATCGGATCTGCCCAATGGCCGGGCTTTCGAAGCCGGAGGTAATGACCAAGGTGTTCAAGGGAATCTGCGATGAAGTCGGAGGCTTCTGGATCCCCCGGACGAATTGAGCAGACCAGCAATGAAGAAGATCGCGATCAAGAGCTATGGTGAACCGGATGACGTGGTGGCATGCGTGGAGGCGCCGGACGTCGGCGAGCCCGGAGCGGACGAAGTCGTATTTCGTACCGTCGCCTTTCCCATCAATCCCGCCGACATTTCTTTTATCCGAGGAAAATATCGCCTCAAGCCTCCCCTCCCAGCCACACCCGGCGCCGAGTGCGTCGGTCGGATTTCCGCCGTCGGATCGGCAGTAGGGGCGGTCAGGCGCGGCGATCTCGTCATTAATCTGGATCGCGAAAACTGGGCCCAGGAACGGCGAGTGAAGGCGGACAGGGTGATAGTACTGCCGCCCGATTCCGATCCTCTTCAGTCCGCGATGCTTCGGATCAACCCGCCGACCGCTCGTCTCCTGCTCGATGACTTCGTTCCCCTCAAAGAGGGAGATTGGATCATCCAGAACGCCGCCAACTCGTCGGTCGGCCACCTCGTCATTGCGTTCGCTAAGAGACGTCGCCTGCGCACGATCAATGTCGTGCGAAACGAAGAAGCTTTCCCTGCGCTGAAGGAGCTGGGCGCCGATGCGTGCCTCGTTGACGGCGATGGCCTTCATCAGCGCGCTGAGGCAATTACGGGTGGAGCGGAAGTGAGGCTCGGTATTGACGCGGTCGCGGGGGCCGCGACCGCGAGGATCGCCGCCTGTCTGGCTCCCGGCGCCACCCTATGCGCCTATGGGTCTATGTCCGGCGATCCGATCACGGTTCCGTCCTCCGAAATGATCTACCGCGACATCCGCCTGCGCGGCTTCCTTCTGGGTCGTCATCTTGATAGGCGCGGCACCGACGAGGTCCAGCGCTTCTACCACGACATCGAAAATGATCTAAGGGAGGCGAAATTCCGCATCGGCATCGAACGTCTGTATCCGATCGAGAACATCCGAGAGGCGCTTGCACATGCGCTCCGCTCCCGAAGCTCGGGCAAGATCCTCGTCACGCCCAACGGACCTGTCGGGTAGCAAGCGTGAAGTAGCTCGGCGCGCGACGCGCGGGGCCAAGCACCCAGTTATTCAGGGACCGGAATGACCGCATGATCGACGAAACGCACGACTTATCCCGACGCAGCTTCGTCGAGGACGCCAATGAAAGCTGTTGCGAATATCCAGTCCAGAATCTTCCGCTCGGCATCTTCAGCACCCGGGAAAATTCGGAGCGTCGTCCTGGAGTTGCGATTGGCTCCCGCGTTTTCGATCTCAAGCGGGCGAGCGAACTTGACCTGCTTCCATCCTCCATCCGAAAGGAGGTGTTCGGAGGACCGTCGCTGAACGCGTTGTTCTCGTTGGGGCGCCCGGCGCTCGGGGAATTGCGCTTCAAATTGGCCGATCTGCTAGACGAAAGAGAATCCGGCAACACTGTGAAGCGACGAGAAGAGCAGCTTCTGCATT
>NZ_BADD01000137.1 GCF_000333455.1 Rhodopseudomonas sp. B29 | reverse complement strand
GTGATGATGGCAACGGCGATTGCTGCGCTCATCATAGCTACGAGCCGGAGGGCCTATTATGCGACGGGACACCCCTGCGCCTGCCCCGAGTACAGGAAGAGCATGGCCAGCCGCTGATTGGCTGAGGTGCGAACTCGCTTCAATCGCTCATCACCGGGATCGTCCCACTCGTTCGGCGCTGATGACGACTAAGCGGGGTAATGGAGCTGGCAAGCTGGTCCGCAGACTGTTCAGAAGCGTAGGCTCAGGAGCGTGCCTTCCGTACTTTCTTGGGAGGAAGTGCTCCGAAAGCGGTCATTCGACGGAGCGCCGCAAAGGGCCAGAAGCGGTCCTGTGGTCTTTTGATTTTCCCCTTACCAGCTCTTCGGCGATAGATTGAGGTCTGCGCTCCAGCTAACTCTAACCTTGTTCAGATATGCAATTGGCGCGTTAGGGCTCGGCCACCGCGGCGTTCTCGTTTCACGCCATTCTATTTTGAGGCTGATCTTCTTTTCGCTTTTGGCGGAGTGATCTCCGGAGGCACCTTTGCCGCTCGCAATGGTTGTTCGGACTTCCGCTTCTTCCAAGTGCGTTCGCTGGCTTGAGGTTTCGACGCCAGACCAGCGGTCAGGAATGGGATGATGTAAGACATGGCCTCATCTGGGTCTCCGAACGACAGATCATTGCCCATCAGGCGCTGCAATCGGCCGCTGTCGGCCCTGATGTAGAGCATGGCGCCGTAGATGCAGCCGAGCTTCCAAAAAAGCTCTTTCCGCGGCATGCCCTTGCAAGCGGCCTCGAGCGATTCCAAAACTTACGGCCCACGGAGTCGTAGAAATCGTAGACCGCGTTTCGAACTTCTATCGACGGGTCCATGGATGATTGTGCGGCCAATACCTTGAAATGCCGCTCTCCTTCGGAGTCGCCCAGCGCCAGTGTCGGACCGATGAATGCTCGAAGCACCGTTGCCGGATCCGGCGCATTTTCCGCGACCGCTTCGGCCATCAAGCGCTCGCGCTCTTCATTGATCGGCCCGAGTCGGCGCTCGAAGACGGCCCGGATGAGGGCTGCCTTGGAGCGGAAATGATAATGCATCGCCGCGCTATTGGCGTTGGCTTCGTCGGTGATCATCCGCGTCGAGACGCCATTGAACCCCTTCTCTGCAAAGAGCTTTTCAGCGGCATCGAGTAGCCTTTCCCGTGTCCCGGAAGTGGGGCGGTCCTCGGTGACCTTGGCGGGCTTCGTGGAGGATCGCATCGAGAGCAGCCTTCTCTGTAAGCGCAAAAACGATAACTAACATCCACGTCGGCAAAGTCCAATCAATTGAGTGTTTCAAGCAATCGCTTGACTTAGACCTGGGCGATCCGGTAATTCCCATCCGAGATTGGGCGCCTGTCGCGCGCCGGGCGGGGGGATGTGAATGCGGATTGTCGACATCTCGGTGTGTATCGAAAACGGCATCGCAAGCGATCCAGTCTTTGCTCGTCCCAAAGTGGCCTATCACGGGCACGACGAGACCATTGGACGGATGCGCAACTTCTTCCCCGATCTGCGGCCCAGCGATCTACCCGACGGGAAGGCCTGGGCGATGGAAAGCGTCGAGCTCACCACGCACAACGGCACCCATCTGGATGCGCCGTATCACTTTCACCCAACGATGAATCACTCCCTCGTCGACGGGGGCGAGCGAGCGATCACGGTGGACGAGATTCCCCTGGATTGGTGCTTCCGTCCGGGTGTGAAGCTCGATTTCCGTCATTTGGAGGACGGATATGTTGCGACGGTCGACGACGTAGCGCGGGAGCTGGACCGCATTGGTTACACGCTCAAGCCCTATGACATCGTGGTGGTGAACACGCGAGCCGGCGAGCGTTACGGCGCGCCGGACTACGTCGAGACCGGCTGCGGCATGGGGAAAGAGGCGACGCTGCATCTTCTCAAGGCCGGGGTTCGAATAACCGGAACCGATGCCTGGAGTTGGGACGCTCCTTTGTCGCTCACGGCCAAACGCGTCGCGCAGACCGGAAAAATGGAGCTGATCTGGGAGGGGCACAAGGCGGGCCGCGATATCGGCTATTGCCATATGGAGAAGTTACACGGTCTCGAAGCCCTTCCATCTCACGGTTTTCGCATCGCCTGCTTTCCGGTGAAGATTCGCGGAGCCTCGGCAGGTTGGACCAGGGCCGTGGCGATCTTCGACGAGTGACGGTTCGCTCGATCGGCGATCTGCAAACAAAACCACAAATTCAATAAGGGGAAGGATGCGGACCATGAATAAACGACTGCTCTGCGCCGCCGCTGCGGGAGCGCTGATCGCGTTGGCTTGGGGGGCGCAATCTAGCGATGCTTCGGCCAAGGACACGCTTCCGATCGGAGTGATATTTCCGACCAAGAGCATCATTGGGCAGCAAGGTGTCCAAGGGGCGAACATCGCAGCCGACCTGCTGAATGCTGATGGTGGGGTGAACGGCAAGGAAGTTCGGCTTATCGTCTACGATACCAACTACTCCCCGGTCGAAGGTGTAGCGGCAGTTGAGAGGTTGATCACTCAAGACGGAGTTCATGTTGTCGCAGGTGAGATTTCGAGCACGATTGCATTGGCGGCTATTCCAGTTGTGAAGGCGGAAGATGCACTATTAATGCTCGCCGTGCCGAAGCATCCTGACGTGACCAAGAGCGATTACGATCGAGTGTTCCGACTTAATACGACTTCGACGATGGACGCCGCATCGTTCAACGACTACCTGAAGAACAAGATCGCGCCCGCGAAGATTGCCTATCTCGCGGAGAACAACGACTTCGGTCGTCTGACCCTCGACGACGCAAAGAAGAGCTTCGGCAGCAAGATCGTCTTCACCGATATCTTCGAGGTCAAACAAAGCGACTTCTCCGCGCTTGCGAGCAACGTCCGCGGATCCGGCGCAGATCTCGTCTGCATCATGGCGAGCAACCCCGAGCAGTCCGGAAATCTGATCAAGAGCATGGCGGACGTAGGCTACATGCCAAAGCGTTGTCTGACGCCGGGCGTACTCAACAACGATTTCCCCAAAGTCGCGGGCGCTGCCGCCGAAGGCGTCTTTTCGGAAGACATCTACGCGCCTTCGATCGACACCGACCTGAACAAGCGCTTCGTCACAAGCTATGAAGCGAAGTACAAGAGCGTGCCTGGAAAGATAGAATTGCTCGGCTTCGAAAGCGTCTGGATCACCGGACTGGCTATGAGAAAGGCTGGAACGGTGACCGATACCAAGAAAATCGCGGAGGTTCTTCGAGCCAACCCTTGGCCCACTCCTCGTGGAACGGTCGCATTCGACAAGTCAGGGCAGGCATCCAGCGATCACGTCTACCACGTGGAAGTGAAGGACGGGAAAGTCGTCGCCACCCAGCGCTAGCTTCGGGGATCGTCATGTTCGACCTTGTGCTCCAGCAGCTGGCGAACGGCATTTCGACCGGGATGATCTACGCGCTTATCGCGCTCGGTCTGACGGTCGTCTTCGGAGTCATGCACGTGATCAACTTCGCGCACGGCGAATTGTACATGGTGGGCGCTCTCTGTTCCGTAATGCTCACCAGTCGTCTCGGCATCCCGTACATCTTGACGGTGCCGATCGCGGCGATCGCAGGCGCTCTAATTGCAATCGTGACCGACCGCATCGCGATCAGTCCGGTTCTGCCTCGGAAGGACGGGCACGCCCTCGTTCTGATTACGACCTTTGCGGCCAGCATGCTCATCAATGAAACGGTCGTCGCGAGTGCCGGCCCCGGACCCATCCCCAGTCCAGGCATTGGCGGTTGGGTGTTGAGCCTGGGCCCGGTGGCGCTGAGCGCGCAGCGCCTGCTCGTCATCGGTGTCGGATTGCTGCTCGTCATCTTCTTGCAACTCATGCTCATGCGAACAAAGTTCGGCCGATCCCTCCGCGCCGTCGCGCAGAGCGCATGGGCAGCCGAGGTCGTCGGCGTCGACGTCCGGAAAATCGCGTTCCTCACGCTCGCCTTGTCCGGATTGCTGGCGGGTCTCGCCGGAGCGCTGGTCGTTCCAATCGTCACGTTCAGTGCCGCAATGGGAAGCCATGCGATCATCAATGCTTTCGTGATCGTCGTGATTGGCAGCATGGGCAGCTTCGTCGGAGCCGTCGTCTGCGGCGTCGCGCTGGGAGTCGCGGAATCGATCGCGAGCATCGCGATGTCGAGCGACGCGTCGAGCGCGATCATCTATTCCCTGTTGCTGGTTGCGCTGCTGCTACGTCCTCAAGGTCTGTTCGCGAGGAGTGCGCGATGAACCGCGCAACGCTCATTACGGTTGTCGCCGCCGCTGCCGCGGTGCTGGCTTCAATGACGCTACCCAGCTACTACGCCAGTCTTGCGGTTTACGCTGTTGTACTCTCCATGCTGGGTGTGTCGGTCAACATCTCGAGCGGATATCTCGGTTTGATGTCCTTCGGTCATGCGGCGTTTTTCGGTCTCGGCGCCTACGCGGCGGGGCTGCTGGCAGTCCGGTGGGGAGTGAATTTCTGGCTGGCGGTAGCATTGGCGAGCCTGCCGGCAGCAGCGTTGGGGGCGGTCGTTGGCGTCGCGTCCCTGCGGGTGAGCGGGCACTATTTCGCAATCGCTACGCTGGTCGTATCCGAAATTCTCCGGCTGCTATCCCTCAACTGGATATCGCTTACCCGTGGCCCGTTAGGCGTCGTGGTCCCGCGTCCTCGTATCGCTTATTTTGAATCCTTCGGCCTGATCTTCGCGCAATATCATCTCATGATCTGCATCGTGGTGCTCGCATTACTCATCGAGATCATGCGTCGTCTGGTCGCGAGTCCCTACGGCCGCGCCTGGATGGCTCTGCGCGACAAGCAGGAACTCGCCGAAAGCGTTGGCATCGCGCCGCTAAGCCACAAGGTCGGCGCAATTGCGCTGTCGGGCGGTATCGCAGGGCTTGCAGGTGCACTCTTGGTACCTCGGATCCTCGTCCTCAGTCCCGACCTCTTCGGAACGAACTTCTCCGCGACAGGCCTTCTCGCGGTCATTGTCGGCGGAAAGGGTACGCTGCTTGGCCCCGTTTTCGGAGGTGTGTTGTTCGCGGCGGCTCCGGAACTGCTGCGGTCGATCGATGCGTATCGCATCGCCGTGTTCGCCTTGATCCTTCTGCTGGTGGTGCGCATTCGGCCGGGCGGTCTGGCAAGTCTGCTGCCGCGCGGGTCGGCGGGCGAAGCGCGGAACGCGGCCATTCCTCCGTCCAAGCCCGTGGTGCAGGCGGCTTCACTTGCTATTTCATCGATCTCCAAGAGCTTTGGAGGTTTGAAGGCCATCGACGACGTGTCCTTTTCGGTTCTGCGCGGAAGAATCCTTGGTTTGATCGGTCCGAACGGTGCCGGAAAGACCACATGCCTCAGCCTGGTAAGCGGATTTCTCACGCCCTCGCAGGGAAGCATCGATATCGGTCCGCGGAAGCTTACCGGTCTCTCCGCGCCGCGCGTCGCTGAAGAAGGGGTCGTGCGGACATTTCAGCACACCACATTGTGCCCAATGCTGACGGTGTTCGAGAATGTGCTCATCGGGACCCACCTTCTCTCACCAGAGACGGCTTGGTCGGCGGTGCTCCAAACCAAAGCCTATCTCGAGCGAGAGAAAGTCCGCGCGTCATGGGCCCAGGCATGCCTGGAAAAGGTCGGGCTCGCTGGCCGTCATCAGAGCGAAGCCGGCGCGTTGCCGTACGGCGAACAGCGGTTGCTTTCGATTGCGGTCGCGCTGGCTGCTCGTCCGGATTTCCTGCTTCTGGACGAGCCCGCCGCGGGTCTCAGCGGAACCGAGGCCGTCTCCCTCGTTCGGCTCTTGCGCCAGCTACGCGACGACGGGGTGACGATCATACTGATCGATCATAATCTCCGGATGATGATGGAGATCTGCGACGAACTGGTCGTGATCCACCACGGCAAGATGCTTGCACAGGGAGACCCCGTTTCCGTCCGCAATGATCCTGCGGTTATCGAGGCCTATCTCGGTCAAAGACGAGCGGGAGAGGCGCATGCTGCAGCTTGATGGTGTAGGCGTCCACTACGGCCCGATCCGAGCCGTCTCCGATCTCAGCCTGGTCGTGAAGAGTGGAGAGGTCGTCGCTCTGGTTGGCGCGAACGGCGCGGGCAAGTCGTCGACGCTGCATGCGGTCCTCGGGATGGCCAAATCCAGCGGGGCCATTATGCTCGATGGGCACGATATATCGAAGTGGGCGGTCCATCACCGGATCGAGAACGGATTGGCGCTTTCACCCGAAGGCCGGCACGTTTTTCCCGAGATGAGCGTGCTGGAAAACCTGGAATTAGGGACGGTTCGTCGTACCGCCGGAGTGGCCAAAGAGCTCATCGAAGAAATGCTGACGATCTTTCCGCGGCTTCGCGAACGGATCGACCAGCGGGCGGGCAGCATGTCCGGCGGCGAGCAGCAGATGCTGGCAATTGCACGTGCGCTGATGTCCAGGCCCAAGGCTCTGATGCTCGACGAACCGACGCTCGGTCTGGCTCCCCTGATTGTCGATCAGATTGGCGAACTCGTCGTATCCCTCAAGGCGCGTGGGCTCGCCATCCTGCTTTCCGAACAAAATGCGGAAATGGCGCTCGAGGTCGCTGACCGGGCGTACGTGATCGAAAGCGGTCGGGTGGTGAAATCCGGTGACAGCAAAACAATCAAATCGGATCCCGCCGTGCGCGCCGCCTACCTTGGCTTTGAGGAAAATACTTAAATGAAACCGGCTGCGTTCGATCTGCTTCGGCCTGACAGCCTCGAAGAGGCATTGCAGGCCTTAACCGCCCATCAAGAAGCGGACATCAAGGCTCTGGCTGGCGGCCAGAGCCTCATACCCATGATGAACTTCCGAGTCGCCCAACCCAGCGTACTCGTCGATCTCGAGCGAATTCCTGATCTGCGCGGCATCGAGGAAGATGGAGACTGGATCTCGATCCGGCCGATGACCCGCCACTTTGAAGTCAAAGCAAGTCCGGTTGTCGCCAAGCACTTGCCTCTGGTGAGAGAAGCATACGAGCACGTCGCTCACTTTACGATCCGCAACCGGGGCACACTCGGCGGCAATCTTTCGCACGCAGATCCGGCTTCTGAGATGCCTTGCGTGATGAATGCTCTTGACGCCGACTTTGTCCTGCAGAACGCGTCGTCCGTTCGGACGGTCCCGGCGAGGGAATTTTACTTGGGTCCGTTCACGACCGCGATCGAACCAGACGAATTGCTCGTCCAGATCCGAATTCCGAAGGCTCAGGCCGACGAACGTTTCGCCTTCGAGGAAGTGAGCCTGCGCAAGGGGGACTTCGCCATGTCGGCCGTCGCCGTGCGACTTGCATTCGACGGCGACGTATGCCGCTCCGCCGGCATCGCGCTCGCCGGAGTAGCCGGCACGCCGGTGCATGCCGAAGCCGCTGAGGCCGAGTTGGTGGGCCAGCCGGTCAATCCGGACGCCGCGGCCAGGGCCGCATCCAGCATGATCGAAACCATCGTGTTCGAGGGGAGCGCGAACATCACTGCCGAATATCGCCGGCACGTGACGCGGGTGCTGATCGAACGCGCGATCATCCGCGCCGTCGCCTCACCAAGGATCTGAAATGTCCGATACCTCCATTAAACTTACGGTCAACGGCGAGGTCGTGTCCCGCGCCGTCGAACCGCGACTACTGCTGTCCGATTTCCTGCGACAGGATCTTGGTCTGACCGGCACGCATGTCGGCTGTGAACACGGCGTCTGCGGAGCCTGTACGGTACTTATAGACGGGCGCTCCGCGCGTGCGTGCTTGACCTTCGCGGCACAGATCGACGGCTCCTCGGTCGAGACGGTCGAAGGCCTCGCCAAAGAGAGCGGCGCACTTACTCCGTTGCAGGAAGCCTTCCGCGATTCTCACGGCCTGCAATGCGGTTTTTGCACGCCGGGCTTCCTCATGGTTGCCAACGAATATCTCCGGGCCGGAGGGTCGGCCGACCGCCAAGAGATACGCGAGGCGATCTCCGGAAATATCTGCCGCTGCACGGGTTACGAAACGATCGTCGACGCCATCGCCAAGGTCGCCGGCAAAGCACAGGACGACCGAAGATGAGCGAGCCGCAGACCCGTAACGCACGTTGGATAGGTCGCAGCGTTCCCCGCCGGGAGGACTCACGTTTCCTAATGGGCCGTGGCCGCTTCAGCGATGATGTCTCCCTGCCGCGGATGGCTTATGCAGCGGCGCTGGCATCTCCGCATGCGCATGCGCGGATCAAGTCGATCGATACCACGCGTGCCAAAGCTTTGCCTGGCGTCCTTGCGGTCCTGACGGGCGCGGAGGCCGCGCAGCTGATGGGACCGATGCCCACGCTTTCGTCCCCGCCTGTTATCCAGCACTGCGTCGCCATCGATCGGGTGCGGCACGTCGGCGAGCCTGTGGCGATCGTGGCGGCGGAAAGCCGCTACATTGCCGAGGATGCCTTGGCACTGATCGACGTCGACTTCGAGCCGCTGCCTGCTGTCGTCGATCCCGAAGCATCGATGTTCGCCGAAGGAGACGCGATACTCCACCCGGATCGTGGAACTAACATCGTCCACCAAAGCCGGTACGCATGGGGGCCCGTAGACAAGGCCTTCAACGACGCGGCCCACGTTGTCCGACGCCGTTTCCGGTGGAATCGGGTATCACCGCAGCCGATCGAGACGTGCTCCGCGGTCGTCGATTTCGATCCCGCCGAGATCAAGTACACGATTTACTCGAACATGTCCCAGCAGGGCGTGCTCGGCATGCGCCTCTCCGCTTCGCTACGCGTCGAGCCGCATCAACTCAACTTTCACATGCGGGATGTCGGTGGCAGCTTCGGAGGGAAGTCCACGCTCTATCACGTGCCAATGATCGCTGCGGTTCTCGCTCGCCTTACGGGACGACCGGTCAAGTTCACCGAAGATCGAGCCGAGCACATGGCCAACGGCAATCAGCACGCATCCGACCGAATTTATGATGCCGCGCTGGCGATCGATGCGGGGGGGCGGTTCACGGGTCTCCGCCTGAAAGTCATCGATGACTACGGCGCGTATTTCCTCATGAATACCGGATCGCACGGCAACGCCCTTGCTCAGGCGATCGGACCCTACACGATCGAAGCACTGGAATACGATCTGACCTGCGTTCTGACCAATAAGACGAACCAGGCACCGTACCGCGGCTTCGGCGGAGAGGTCGGCAATTTCGTCATTGAGCGGCTCGTCGACGCCGCGGCCCGCGAGCTCGGCCTAGATCGCATCGCGCTGCGCCGGCAGAACTTCATCAATAAGAACCAGTTTCCGTACAGGATTCCGAACGGCAATATTTACGACAGCGGAGACTATGAGCGAGTTCTCGAGCGTGCAATGTCCTTGGCCGAGCTGGACAAGTGGCGGGCTCTAAAGGCTTCGGCGCGCGAGCGCGGCAAGCGCATCGGGATCGGTCTGGCAACCGTGAACGAACGTAGCGTCCTGAGCGTCACCGAACTATGGTTCCTGGACAAGGAGCCTGGCTTTCCGCAAACATCGAGCCCCGAGAGCGTCCAGATCCGTATGATGGCCGATGGGGCCGTTGTTATCACGCTCTACGCTCCGCACTGGGGCAACAGCCCCGAAACGTCGGCGATCCAGCTCGTCGCCGAGCACCTCTCGATCGATCCAGCTCGGATTTCCGTGAATTATGGGTCGACTGAGCACGGTCTCATGTCGAAGGGGCCCGTTGGCAGCCGCTACACGGTCATGCTGGCGGGAGCTATCGCCGGCGCCTGCCGCGAGCTGAAGTCGCGGCTCAGGCTTTTCGCCGCAGAGATGCTGTCGACAACGGAGGACACTCTCGAGGTCTACGATGAGCGCGTCCACGTCCGGGACGAACCTTCGCGCGGCAAAACTTTCGCGGAAGTCGCGCGCGCTGCTCACAGCTTCCGCCTATCTTTCCCGAAGGACGAGCGCTATCGGAGTGGTCTGGTCGCCCAATACACCTACGACCATCCCTTGACTACGCTGCCGAAGGCGGATCGATCGGATCTGGGCATTTTCTATCCCATCGTCGGGCACGCGTGCCATATCGTGGTGGTGGAGATCGACGAAGCGCTCAATACTGTGAAGTTCCTGCGTTACGTGGCGGTCCATGATGCGGGAACGGTTCTCAATCCAAAGCTGATCGACGGGCAGATCCGCGGCGGCATCGCGCAAGGCATTGGGACGGCGCTGTACGAAAAGTACGTCTATGACGACAATGGTCAGCTCTTGACCGGGTCGCTGGCCGACTATGCGCTTCCAACAGCTGTCGAAGTCCCAGACATCATTGTCGATCACGTCGAGACGCCGTCGCCCTATACCGAATTCGGCATGAAAGGGTGCGGAGAGGGAGGACGTCTCGCTGCGATGCCTGCAATCGCTTCCGCCATTGATGACGCTTTCCTCGACGAGCAGATCTATGTGGACGAGCTCCCGGTGACGCCTTCCTTCCTCCACGCG
>NZ_BADD01000138.1 GCF_000333455.1 Rhodopseudomonas sp. B29 | reverse complement strand
GAACCGGGAGTGGCCATAGGCGCCCGCAATGATGATGCCGGCGCCGACATCCTGCGCGAGCTTGTCGAGCTGTGCGGCGACGTCACCGGCCGGCTCCGGCACCTCGCCGACCGCATGAATGTGGTGGCGCGACAACCAGTCCACGACGTCGTGCACGGCGGCAAGCGACGCCGCGCGGCTGCCCTCCTCGTCCTCGACGATTTCAACGACCGTGACCCGGCTGGCCTGGCGCAACAGCGGCAGCGCATCGACGATGGCGCGGCGCGCCTCGGGCGTATCCTTCCAGGCCACCAGCACGCTCGACAGATCGATGCGGCAGACATTGGGTGGCACGACGAGCATCGGCCGGCCGATCTGCATCACCAGATCCGCCGGATCGGTGACGGCAAACGGATCGGTCAGCGGACCGCGCGGCGCCTCACCGACCACGACGATATCGGCGACGCGGGACTGCTGAACTACGTATTTTGCCGGAAGCTCGACGGCGCCGCGCCACTCCAGTTCGCGGGAGTGGCCGCGCATCGCCTGGCGAAACTCGGCCTCCAGCGTTTCGAGCCGCTGCTTGAGCGCGGCGAGTTGCTGCCCCAGCAGCAATTCGGCATTGCTGCCGGCCGTGTAGTACAGCGGCGGGCTGAGTTCCGACGCCGCCACGCCGATCAACCGCGCTTCGAAGCGTTCGGCGAGTTCGGCGGCGATGCCGAGACGACTGGCATTCGACTGATCGAAAGCGAGCGCGACCATTACGGTAGAATACGTCATCGGCTCCTCCGCCCGGCTTGGGCCGGGTCTCGATCTCGGATCGGTGCCCTTATGCCGGTTAGCATATGTAAAGATGCAACCGAGCCATGTATTTGCGTCGTGATGGCTCAGGGACGATGAGCTAGATCAAAGAGCGGCATCCCCGCACCGATATATTCGCGACGGATGGCGGCCTTCGTTTACGAAATGCTGCTGGGGGGAACTTTCCCATGCTCAACGACATTCTCGTTCACATTCCGGCGGATCGTCCCGCCGATGGCATCGTCGCCTGCGCGGTTTCGGTGGCGAAAACCTTCGATGCGCATCTCGACGGTATCGTCTGCGCCTATCAGCCGATCACCCCGGCGATCGTCGTCGGGGCGTCGGCGGCTTACTATGCGGCCGCCACACAGCTCAACACCGACGTCGACCAGGCTGCGGCGCGGCTCGACGAATTCGAGATCGCCGCACGCGCCGCCGGCGTCAGCCACGGCGCCCGCAGCATCTGCGACACCCCCGTACTGGCCAACGACACACTGGCCGAAGCATCACGGCTCTACGACCTCAGCATCCTGATGCAGCCCGACCGCACCAAACCGGGCCATCAGGATCCGCTACCCGAAAGCGTGCTGTTCAATTCCGGCAAGCCGATGCTGCTGGTGCCCTATATTCACACCGGGCCGTTGCAGCTGCGCCGCGTGTTGATCTGCTGGAACGGGAGCCGCGCGGCGGCGCGTGCCGTCCACGATGCGCTGCCGTTCCTGCAACGCGCCGGCGCCATCGATATCCTGGCGGTGAACGAGGACGAGGAAGTCGTCGGACAGTCGACGGCCGAGGCGCTGCGGGATCATCTGCTGCACCACGACTTTGCCCCCGACGTGCATCATCTCACCGCGGCTCCCTTCAACATCCACAACACCATCCTGTCCTTCGCGGGCGACTGCGGCGCCGACATGCTGGTGATGGGCGGCTACGGCCATTCGCGGCTGCGCGAGTTCATCCTCGGCGGCGTGACGCGCGGCATGTTCAAGTCGCTGACGGTGCCGGCACTGATTTCGCACTGAGCGGCGCGAACTGAGGCCACCGGCCTCACGCGACCACCCACGTGCGCCTAGGAGACGACGAGATGCGTGCAGACCAGATCATGACCCGACAGGTGGTGACGATCACCCCCGAAGCCTCGATTATCGATGCTGCCACCGCGATGATCGACAATCACGTCAGCGGACTGCCTGTGGTCGACGACGACGGCAAGCTGGTCGGAATCATTTCGGAGGGCGATTTCATCCGCCGCGCCGAGATCGGCACCCAGCGCAAACGCGGCCGCTGGTTGCGGATGCTGCTCGGGCCCGGCACCTGCGCGGCCGACTTCGTCCACGAGCACGGCCGCAAGGTCGGCGAGGTGATGACCCATCATCCCTTCACCATCGACGAGGCGACGCCGGTCGAAGCTATCGTCAAGACGATGGAAAAGCATCACGTCAAGCGGCTGCCGGTGATGCGCGGCGATCTGCTCGTCGGCATCGTCACCCGCAAAAACCTGCTGCGCGCCGTCGCCGATCTGGCGCGCCAGGCGCCGGCGCCGAGCGACGCCGACGACAAGATCCGCGACAAGATCATCTCGGAGATCGAGCGCAACGACTGGCGTCCATTCGGCCTCAGCGTGCTGGTGCGCGACGGCGTGGTCCACCTCAACGGCGTCATCACCGAGGAGCGCTCGCGGCAGGCAGCCATCGTCGTCGCCGAAAACGTCTGCGGCGTTCGCGAAGTCCACGATCATCTGTGCTGGGTCGACACGATGTCGGGGTTTTATCTGAATTCGCCCGAAGACGACCGCGCCGCCAAGGCGGCGCGCTGACGGTGCGCTGAAGTGACGCGACCAATCGGCAGAACATGACGCGATCTCGACCAGCATGGCGCATAGCTGCTAAGCGCTTGCGCTGCCGCGGCTTTTCGTCAGGTTCCAGCGTGTTGCGAATGATATTCGCCTTGTGATATTGAGCAATCTAGAACTCATTTCAGGCATCGCGTGACAGACTCGACCACCCCGTCCTCCGAAATTTCGGCACGCGACCGGCGCCTGCAGCAGGGCATCGACAGCTACGGGGTCGGCACGTGGGACTTCAACCGCACCACGCACGAACTTGTCTGGTCCACGACCACGCGCAAGCTGCTCGGCGCTGCGCCCGACGCCCCCGTCAGCGTCGACCTCTTCATCAACCTGATCGATCCGGAAGACCGCGACAGGATCCGCGCTGCGGTCGACCGATCGATCGGCCACGGCGATAATCTCGACATCACTTTTCGTGTCGCCGACAAGAGCCTCGACAAGCACTGGCTGCGCGCGCGCGGCGGCTTGGTTCACGACACTGACGCCGACTATCTGTGCGGCATCGTGCTCGACATCGACGAGCAGAAGGAGCTGGAGCGCGAGTTGCGCCTGCAGCAGAACCAGCTCCGCTCGATCCTCGACACCGTGCCGGACGCGATGATCCTGATCGACGGCCGCGGCATCATGCGGTTCTTCTCGAGCGCCGCGGAGCGGATGTTCGGACTGTCCGAACAGGAGGCGATCGGCCAGAACATCAGCATGCTGATGCCGCGCCCGGACGCAACGCGTCACGACAACTACATCGGACGCTATCGCTCGACCGGCGAGCGCCACATCATCGGCATCGGCCGCATCGTCACCGGTCAGCGCAAGGACGGCTCGACCTTCCCGATCCATTTGTCGATCGGCGAAATGGAATCCGGCGGCGAGAAGTACTTCACCGGCTTCATCCGGGATCTGACCGAATATCAGCAGACCCAGGCGCGGCTGCACGAACTCCAGGCCGAGCTGGTGCACGTCTCGCGCCTCACCGCGATGGGCGAAATGGCGTCGGCGCTGGCGCACGAACTGAATCAGCCGCTGTCGGCGATCAGCAACTACATGAAGGGCTCGCGCCGGCTGCTGGCCGGCAGCACCGACCCGCAAATGCCCAAGATCGAAAGCGCGATGGAGCGCGCCGCCGAGCAGGCGCTGCGCGCCGGCCAGATCATCCGGAGGCTGCGCGACTTCGTCGCCCGCGGCGAATCCGAAAAGCGCGTCGAAAGCCTCGCCAAGCTGATCGAGGAAGCCGGCGCGCTCGGGCTCACCGGCGCCCGCGAACAGGGCGTCGTGCTGCGCTTCAGTCTGGACCCCGAGAACGACATGGTGCTGGTCGACCGGGTCCAGATCCAGCAGGTGCTGGTCAATCTGTTCCGTAACGCGCTGGAAGCGATGGCGAAGTCGGAGCGTCGCGAATTGACCGCTTCCAATCGGCGCGTCGCCGACGATATGATCGAGGTCACGGTGTCGGACACCGGCGCCGGCATTCCGGACGACGTCAAAGTCAAATTGTTTCAGACTTTCTTCACCACAAAAGACACCGGTATGGGCGTTGGGCTGTCGATCAGCCGCTCGATCATTGAAGCCCATGGCGGCCGGATGTGGGCAGAAACCAATCCAGCTGGCGGCGCGACCTTCCGGTTCACGCTGCCGATGGCGCCTGTCGAGGATTTGAATGATGGCTCTTAGCGGCACCGTGCACGTGATCGACGACGATCTGGCGATGCGCGAGTCGGTCGAATTTCTGCTGAGCTCCGCCGGCTACGACGTCGAGCTGTACGAGACCGCACAGGCCTTCCTCGACCTTTCCGAGCCGACCTTCGGCTGCATCCTGTCGGACGTCCGCATGCCAGGCATCGACGGGCTCGATCTGTTGAAGCGACTCAAGTCCAGCGGCAGCAAATTGCCGGTGCTGATCATGACCGGTCATGGCGACGTGCCGCTCGCCGTCGAGGCGATGAAG
>NZ_BADD01000139.1 GCF_000333455.1 Rhodopseudomonas sp. B29 | reverse complement strand
CGGGCGTCGGGCTGGATGCCGGTCGGACGCCGCAAGCGCAGCTTCGTGTTCCGGCGCGGGCAGGGGCACGAGCACAAAGATCATCCGGTGTTGCTCAGCTATGGCAGCGGCGCCTCGACGTTGACGATCGAGGGGCGCGAGATCGCGTTCGCGTCGTCGGCGAATGGTGAAGGCTTCGATCTGCAGTTGGATGGCGTGCGCTCGCGCATCGCGGCGGTGGTCGACGGGCACGAATTGTACGTCCGCACGAAGAACGGCCGGTTCGACCTGCACCTCGTCGATCCATTTGGCGGCGAGAGCGAGGAGGCCGTCGGCGAAGACAAGATCGTCGCGCCGCTGCCCGGCACCGTTGTGGCGCTGCTCGCGGAGGTCGGCGCCAAGCTCGACAAGGGCACCGCCATCCTGACGCTCGAAGTGATGAAGATGGAGCAAACCCTGCGCGCACCGTTTGCCGGCACGCTGAAGGCGATCAGATGTAAGGTCGGCGATATCGTCGCCGAAGGCGCCGAGCTAGCGGAGCTCGAGGCCGACGCAGAATAGTTCATTCTCCGTCATGCCCGGCCTTGTGCCGGGCATCCACGTCTTTATGCGTAGTAGCGCCGAAGGCGTGGATGGCCGGGACGAGCCCGGCCATGACGAGGTACGTGGAGTCATTCAATGACCGACACTATCCGCATCGTCGAAGTCGGCCCGCGCGACGGGCTGCAGAACGAGAAGACGCCGGTCAGCGTCGCGGACCGCGTTGCGTTCGTGGAGGCGTTGGTCGCAGCCGGACTACACACTGTCGAAGTCGGCGCATTCGTGTCGCCCAAGGCGGTGCCGCAAATGCAAGGCTCCGATGAGGTGCTGCGCGCGTCGCTGAAACTGCCCGGCGAATTCCACGTGCTGGTACCCAATGAAAAGGGCTACGAGGCCGCGCGCGCAGCCGGCGCGCAGGTGATCGCAGTGTTTGCCTCGGCGTCGGAAGGCTTCTCCCGTGCCAACATCAATTGCACAGTCGCGGAGTCGATCGAGCGCTTCAAGCCGGTGATCGCGCGCGCCAAGGCCGACGGCGTCAAGGTGCGCGGCTACGTGTCCTGCGTGCTCGGCTGTCCGTTCGACGGCGACGTACCGGTGCAGGCGGTGGTCGACGTCACGACCACGCTGCGCGACCTCGGCTGCTACGAGGTCTCGCTCGGCGACACCATCGGGGTCGGTACACCGAAGAAAGTGCGCGGGCTGCTGCGTGCGTGTGCCGACGCGGTGCCAATGGCGTCGCTGGCGATGCACTTCCACGACACCTACGGCCAGGCGCTCGCCAATCTCTACGCCGGCCTGGAAGAGGGGGCCCGCGTCATCGACTCAGCCGCCGGCGGCCTCGGCGGCTGCCCCTACGCGCCCGGCGCAACGGGCAACGTCGCCACCGAGGACGTCGTGTACATGCTCGAGGGTATGGGCGTGGCGATGGGGGTCGACATGGATAGGCTGATTGCCGCCACCAACGGCATCGCGTCACTGCTCGGCCGCCCGCCCGTCAGCCGCGTCGTCAATGCGCTGAACGCGAAGCAGAAGCGCGCCGGTTAGTTTGTAGGGTGGGCTGAGCGAAGCGAAGCCCACGCGGACCAGCTTTGCTCGTGGGCACGGCGCTACGCGCCTTTGCCCACCCTACGGTCGCTGAGCAATCACCGACCTATCTCCCATCCGGCCCCATCACCAGATCCGGCAGTCCGGTCGAGATGCCCGGGAAGATGCACAGCAGCAGCACCGCCAGCATCATCAGCAGCACGAACGGGAGCGTGCCCCAGATGACGTCGCGCAGCGGGATGTCGGGGGCGACGTTGCGGATGACGAAGATGTTGAGGCCGACCGGCGGGTGGATCAGCCCCATCTCCATCACGATGGTCATCACCACGCCGAACCAGATGATGTCGAAATTGGCGGCGCGGAGCGGCGGCAGGATGATCGGCGCGGTCATCAGGATGATGGA
>NZ_BADD01000140.1 GCF_000333455.1 Rhodopseudomonas sp. B29 | reverse complement strand
GTGCATTCGGCCTCGATCGTCACCGGCGTCGGCCGTGTTGCCGGCCGCGAATGCATGATCGTCGCCAACGACGCCACCGTGAAGGGTGGCACGTACTATCCGCTGACGGTGAAGAAGCATCTGCGCGCGCAGGACATCGCCCGGCAGAACAATCTGCCGTGCATCTACATGGTCGATTCCGGCGGCGCCTTCCTGCCGCAGCAGGACGAGGTGTTTCCGGACGAACGGCATTTCGGCCGGATATTCTTCAACCAGGCCAACATGTCGGCGCAGGGCATTCCGCAGATCGCGGTGGTGATGGGGTCGTGCACCGCAGGCGGCGCCTATGTGCCGGCGATGTCGGACGAGAGCATCATCGTCCGCAACCAGGGCACCATCTTCCTCGGCGGCCCGCCGCTGGTGAAGGCCGCGACCGGCGAAGTCGTGTCGGCTGAAGAGCTCGGCGGCGCCGACGTGCATTCGCGGCAGTCCGGTGTCACCGACCACTACGCCCAGAACGATGCTCACGCGATTGGCATCGCGCGGAAAATCGTCGGCACGCTGAAGCCTCCGCAGCGGCCGGTGCTGAACATGCGTGAGCCGCGCGAGCCGCTGTATCCGGCCGAGCAGCTCTACGGCATCGTGCCGGCCGAACAGCGTAAACCGTTCGACGTCCGCGATATCATCGCCCGGATCGTCGACGGCTCCGAATTCGACGAGTTCAAGAAGCTGTACGGGACCACGCTCGTCTGCGGCTTCGCCCATATCTGGGGCTTCCCGGTCGGCATCATCGCCAACAACGGCATCCTGTTCAGCGAGTCTTCGCTGAAGGGCGCGCATTTCATCGAACTATGCTGCCAGCGCGGCATTCCGCTGGTGTTTTTGCAGAACATCACCGGCTTCATGGTCGGCAAGAAGTACGAAGCCGGCGGCATCGCACGCGACGGCGCCAAGTTGGTGACGGCGGTTGCCACCGCCAACGTGCCGAAGTTCACTGTGGTGATCGGCGGCTCCTACGGCGCCGGCAATTACGGCATGTGCGGCCGCGCTTACTCCCCGCGCTTTTTGTGGATGTGGCCGAATGCGCGCATCTCGGTGATGGGCGGCGAGCAGGCCGCGATGGTGCTGAGCACGCTGCGCCGGGATAACATCGAGGCGAAGGGCGGCGCCTGGAGCGCGGAGGAGGAGGAGGAATTCCGCTCGCCAATCCGTGCGCAGTACGAGACCCAGGGCAGCCCTTACTACGCGACGGCGCGGCTGTGGGACGACGGCGTGATCGACCCTGCCGACACCCGTCTGGTGCTCGGCCTCGGTCTTTCCGCCTCCAGCAATGCGCCGATCGAGCCGACCAAGTTCGGCCTGTTCCGGATGTGATGAGCAGGATCTGATAATGACCAAGACAGCCCTGTATCGCCGCTTCCGCACGCTCCTGATCGCCAACCGCGGCGAGATCGCCTGCCGCGTCATCCGCACCGCGCGCGCCATGGGCCTGCGCACCGTCGCGGTGTATTCCGAGGCCGACGCCGGCGCGCTGCATGTCAGCGAGGCCGACGACGCCGTGCTGCTCGGCCCGGCGAAAGCCGCCGACAGTTACTTGAACATTTCGCAGATCATCGAGGCCGCCAAACAAACCGGCGCCGAAGCGGTTCATCCCGGCTACGGCTTCCTGTCGGAGAGCGCCGAGTTCGCGCAGGCCTGCGCCGACGCAGGGCTGGTGTTCGTCGGACCAACGCCGGAGATGATCACCGCGATGGGCTCGAAGTCGGGCTCCAAGGCGCTGATGGAGAAGGCCGGCGTGCCGCTGGTGCCGGGCTATCACGGCGCTGCTCAGGAAGACGCGACGCTGGCCGGGGCCGCCGACAAGATCGGTTTCCCGGTGCTGGTGAAGGCTTCGGCCGGCGGCGGCGGCCGCGGCATGCGCGTGGTGCGCAAGGCAGAGGAATTGTCCGACGCGATCGCCAGCGCCAAGCGTGAGGCCAAGGCGGCGTTCGGTGACGACACGCTGCTGATCGAGAAATACGTCGACAATCCGCGCCACATCGAGGTGCAGATCGTCGGCGACAGCCACGGCAATCTGGTCTCGCTGTTCGAGCGCGAATGCACGCTGCAGCGCCGCCACCAGAAGGTGATCGAGGAGGCGCCGTCGCCGACGCTCGATACTGCCGGGCGCGAGAAAGTCTGCGAAGCGGCGCGGCGCGCCGCCGGCGCGGTGAACTACGTCGGCGCCGGCACCATCGAATTCGTCTCGGATGGCAAGGACGTGTTCTTCATCGAGATGAACACGCGTCTGCAGGTCGAGCATCCGGTCACCGAG
>NZ_BADD01000141.1 GCF_000333455.1 Rhodopseudomonas sp. B29 | reverse complement strand
CGGCGTTCGGACGATGATCACCGCGGCGACGTCCTTGACATAGACCGGGCGATTATCACGCGTGCCAATCAGCAAAAGGCCGATATCGGGAACGCCGATCATGGTCTGCCCCGCCGAGACGCTCCGCATCGTGCCGGCATCGCGCACGCTGCCGGCCAGGAAGGAGCGGTTGGCGTCCTTCACCTTGGCGACGAGAACTTGAGCAAGAGGCCCTGGCGCAGCGTTTCGAGCGGACTGTCGACCAGGCCGGCGACATTGAACTCGTTGATGATCTCCGGATCGCTGAAGCGCTGAGCGACATAGCCGATCGAGACGATGTAGATCACGAACAGCACGATGTGGGCGACGTAGAGCTGCCAGACGCGCTTGGTCAGGCGGGTGCCGCCGACGATGAAGCCGCGATCGAGCATCATCTTGGCGTAGACGAAGGAGGCGGTGTAGCCGGAGATGAAGACGAACAGGTCGGCGGCGTCGCTGAACCCGTAATTTCGCGTGGTGATCCAGTTGACCACATTGTCGGGGATGTGATCGAGGAAGATCGCCCAGTTGGCGACACCGCGGAACAGGTCCAGCCGCAGATCGCGTCCCTTGCCGGGGAGAATTGCCTGAATCTCCATGAATCCTCCCTTAGCCTTGTCGTTCCGTCCGCCCGGGCGGCCGGCAGGTTCGATTTGTCACGCCGCGACGAACCGAATATATCAGGATCGAATTGAAATCCGCGCGTCGGAATCACGAATTGGCCGCGTCCGATCAACGTTCAGTACGGTAGCTGAACGGAGGGCGTTACGCCAAGATGGTGTCGTGATCGCCGCCGCCGGCCAAACGCCGCAACGCCGCACCTCGACAGGCCGCTTTTCATGACCGCACGGATCTTCAAGCCCGCCAAGAACGCCATGCAATCCGGCAAGGCCAAGACCAAGGATTGGCAACTGGATTATGAGCCCGAGCAGCCGCGGACCATCGAGCCGCTGATGGGCTGGACGTCCTCGACCGACATGAATTCCCAGGTGAGCCTGCGCTTCCACACCCGCGAGGAGGCGATCGCCTATTGCGAGCGTGAGGGCATCGCCTACCAGGTGATCGAACCG
>NZ_BADD01000142.1 GCF_000333455.1 Rhodopseudomonas sp. B29 | reverse complement strand
TGAAAGTGGTCTGAAAGCCGGAGTCGCGGATCATCGCCTGATTCGGCGCCACGGTGAGAGCCGAGCCCGCACCGAAGCCCGCAGCCGTCAGTCCCGCCGCCAGACCGCGCTTGTCCGGAAACCATTTCAGCGCATTGCCGACGCAGGTGCCGTAGACGCCGCCGGCGCCAATGCCCGCCACGATCATGCCGAGATAGTAGCCCGACAGCGTCGTCGCATGTGCATTGATCGCCCAGCCGATCGCACACAGGATGCCGCCGATCAGCACCACGATGCGCGGGCCGTAGCGATCGACGAACCAGCCCTCGATCGGCACCAGCCAGGTCTCGAACAGCACGAAGAGTGTGAATGCCCATTGGATCGAGGCGCGGTCCCAGCCGAAGGTCTTCTGAATGTCGGGGACGAAGAACGTCCAGCCGTATTGATAGTTGGCGATCATCACCATCGCGCCGACGCCGATCGCCAGTTGCGTCCAACGATAGGTCTCCGTCACGCGCCGCGTCTGGGCGGCGGTCACCCCGTGCACCGTGTCCGTCATGTTTCCTCCAAGGCCAGCTCCTCTGTCGGGAGCCGTTACCAGCCGCCATTGTGAGGGGCGGAAACACCGGGCGCAAGCAGGGAAATGCAGAAGCTACGGGAGATCAGAGCTCGAGGTGATTAGTCGCCGCGCCCGTCAGACCACGGGCGCGGCGATGCAATGCAGCAATTACTCGGCAGCCTGCTTGCGCGGCGGGGCGAGGGCGCCGGATTCGTGGATTTCGGCGATGTGCGCGTCGGTAAAGCCGAGCACGTCGCGCAATATCTCTTCGGTATGCTCGCCGAGCAGCGGCGAGCGTTTCACGTCGGTCGGACTATCCGACAGCTTGATCGGGTTACCGACCGACAGATACTTGCCGCGTGCCGGGTGATCGACCTCGACCACCGTGCCGGTGGCGCGCAGCGACTGGTCCTCGGCGAGTTCCTTCATCGACAGGATCGGCCCGCAGGGAATGTCGTCCTTGTTGAGGATTTCCATCACCTCGAACTTGGTCTTGGTCATGGTCCACTGCTCGATGCGCTCGAAGATGGTGTTGAGATGTTTCAGGCGCGCGGCCGGCTTGGCGTAGTCCGGATGCGTCTTCCAGCCGGTCTCGCCGATCACGTCGCAAATCTTCTCCCACACGGGCGCCTGCGTGATGACGTAGATGTAGGAGTTCGGATCGGTCTCCCAGCCCTTGCACTTAAGGATGCGGCCGGGCTGGCCACCACCCGAGTCGTTGCCGGCGCGCGGCACGGCATCGCCGAACGGGACGTCTTCGCCGAACTGGCTGTATTCTTTCAGCGGGCCGTGTTCGAGACGCTGCTGATCGCGCAGCTTGACGCGGCACAGATTGAGCACGCCGTCCTGCATAGCGGCAGTGACGCGCTGGCCGCGGCCGGTGTGGTGGCGCTGATACAACGCGGTGACGATGCCGAGCGCGAGATGCAGGCCGGTGCCCGAGTCGCCGATCTGCGCGCCGGTGACCAGCGGCAGGCCGTCGCGGAAGCCGGTGGTCGAGGCGGCGCCGCCGGTGCACTGGGCGACGTTCTCGTAGACCTTGCAGTCTTCATACGGGCCGGGACCGAAGCCCTTGATCGAGGCGACGATCATGCGCGGATTGATCTCCTGGATCTTCTCCCAGGTGAAACCCATGCGGTCGAGCACGCCGGGACCGAAATTCTCCACCAGCACGTCGCAGCTGCGGATCAGCGCGGTGAGGACTTCCTTGCCCTTCGGGTTCTTGGTGTCGAGCGTGATCGAGCGCTTGTTGTGGTTCAGCATGGTGAAATACAGGCTGTCCACATTAGGGATGTCCTGCAGCTGGCCTCGCGTGATATCGCCGACGCCGGGCCGCTCGACCTTGATGACGTCGGCGCCGAACCAGGCCAACAGCTGCGTGCAGGTCGGGCCGGATTGAACGTGGGTGAAGTCGAGTACGCGAACGCCGTCGAGGGCTTTGGTCATTGGATTACTCCCTGGTGTCGGAATTGGTCGTTAGCGGCTGTGTAGCTTGCCGAGTGCATTACGGTTCCCGCCGTCATTGCGAGGAGCGAAGCGACGAAGCAATCCAGCGCAGCGCACTGAGCTGGATTGCTTCGCTTCGCTCGCAATGACGGAGAAGGTTGTTTGGATTTCACGCGAACAACTCCTGGCCGTGCGTTTCCACATACGCTGCGAGCCGCAGCGTGTGATCGCGCGCCAGCTTTTCGGCGCGTTCGGTGTCGCGCGCTTCCATGGCTTCGATCATCGCCAGATGCTCGGGCAGCGATGCGGCGATGCGCTCTTTGCGGCCGATGGTGAGTTGGCGATAGCCGCGCACGTGGATCAGAATGTCGTTGGTCATGTCGACCAGTACCGGGGATTCGCTGAGCGAGATCAGCGCCTGATGAAAGGCGATGTTGGCTCGCGAGTAGTCCTCGATGTGATCCTGCGGCAGCCGCTTCGGGCCGAAATCCCGGAACACGTCGCGCAGCGCTGCGATGTCTTTCTTATGAGCCGTCTGGGTAATCAGCCGCGCCGCCATGCTCTCCAGTGCCGCCCAGGCGCGGATCATGTCGACGATCTCCGCCTTGGTCCGGCGCACCACCACGATGCCGCGGCGGGGCAGGGCCTTCACGAGCCCGTCCTGCTCCAGCATGGCGATCGCCTCGCGGATCGGCGTGCGGCTGACGCCGAGCTTTTCCGACAGCGCGCGCTCGTCGAGCATCACCGGCTCGGGCGTGGTGTAGATGTCCATCTTCAGGATGGCCTGTTTCAGGGCATCATAGGCCTTGGCCTTGAAGCTGGCCTCGGCCGTCAGCGGCGCAATGCCGAGGTCCGGTTCGCGCACCCGCTCGGTTGGTTTGGTCCGCGCGCGCGCGATCATCCGGCTGTCCTGGCCCTTGCCGCTTTTCCTGTGAGCCCATCTGGCATACCAGATGCCAGAGGTCAAGGCTGCCCTCAGCCGGGTTCCCCAGGCTTCACCACGGCTTGATCGCTGCAGTGCGCAACCGGTTGTTGTTGCGAGCGTTGTTCGCTGCGCCTACGCTCAGGCTCTTGCAGCCGCAGATCTGCAGTCAGGAAGGAGAGACGCCATGGCTTGGAAGAAACCCACGATCGTCGAAGTGCCGGTGGGCATGGAAATCAACATGTACGCGTGCGCCGCGCGCAAGTAAGCGAACGATCGGCCGATCGAGTCGGGGCGGGCGGCGCAGGGCTGCGCGCCCCGTGATCGTTTTGGGGGCTGGCCACGTCCGTCAGCTTCAGGGGTTTAGATGCACATCCTGATTCTGGGCGCAGCGGCCGGTGGCGGCGTGCCGCAGTGGAATTGCGGCTGCGAGAATTGCCGCGCCGCGTTTGCTGATCCGCGGCTTCGCCGGACCCAGGCTTCAGTGGCGATCAGTGCTGACGGCGTACATTGGTTTTTGATCAACGCCTCGCCCGATCTGCGCCAGCAGATCATTGCGGCGCCGCAGCTTCATCCCCGCGCTGGCGCCTTGCGCCATAGCCCGATTGCCGGCGTGATCCTCACCAATGGCGAGGTCGATGCGGTGGCGGGCTTGTTGTCGATGCGTGAGGGCACACCGTTCACGATCTATGCGCACGCTAGGGTGCTG
Source organism: Rhodopseudomonas sp. B29 (assembly GCF_000333455.1). GTDB lineage: Bacteria > Pseudomonadota > Alphaproteobacteria > Rhizobiales > Xanthobacteraceae > Rhodopseudomonas. Next base: position 9,964 of record NZ_BADD01000142.1, on the reverse strand, counting down.
GCGATCCTCAAATCGAACAGCATCTTCAATGTCCTCAATGAGCAGTTGGTCGCGCGGCAGCCGATCGCGATCGATGACGTATTCGGATTGAAGCTTCCGGACGGCTCGTCCGCCGGTCTCGAGGTGCTGCCCTTTGCGGTGCCCGGCAAAGGCGCCTGGTACTTGGAAGGCCAGACCCATCCGGGCGGCGAAGGCGGCGACGGAGACACGCTGGGGCTGACCATCACGGATCAGCGAAGCGGCGATCAGGTGCACGTTCTCACCGCCTGTGCCCGCGTGACCGACGAGTTGAGGGCGCGGCTCGCGGGGGCGCCCTTGTTGTTGTTCGACGGCACGGTGTGGCGGGACGACGAACTGATCGCGGCCGGGCTCGGCCGCAAGACCGGGCAGGCGATGGGGCACATTGCGATGTCAGGGGAGAGCGGCGCGCTCGATGCGCTCGCGGATCTCGGCATCGGCCGAAAAATCTTCGTGCACATCAACAATTCCAACCCGGCGCTGAGCAGCGACTCTGCGGAGCGCAGCCAGCTTGAAGCCGCGGGCTGGCAGATCCCCGCCGATGGCACAGAGGTGACACTGTGAATGCGATGACCGCGTTTTCACTGAATGGCTCTGCGCCACTCGCCAATGCCGACGAGCTCGAAGCCGCGCTGCGCCAGATCGGCGCCACGCGCTATCACAACCTGCATCCATTTCATCGGCTGCTGCACGGCGGCAAGCTGAACAAGGGCCAGGTGCAGGCCTGGGCGCTGAACCGCTACTACTATCAGAGCACGATCCCGATCAAGGACGCGGTGGTGATCTCGCGGTTTCGCGATCGCGCCACCCGCATCGAATGGCGGCACCGCATCGAGGATCACGACGGCGACCTCGGCAGTGAAGGCGGCATCGAACGCTGGCTGAAGTTGACCGAAAGGGCTTGGGCTCGATTCCGCCTATGTCGAATCCACCCAAGGCATCCTGCCGGCGACGCGGTTTGCGGTCGACGCCTACGTGCATTTCGTCCGCGACCGCACGCCGCTGGAGGCGATCGCATCATCGCTGACCGAGCTGTTCGCGCCCAATCTGCACGAGGAGCGCATCTCCGGCATGCTGGCGCATTACGACTTCGTCAATCCGGACATCATGAGCTACTTCAAGCGCCGTCTGGAGCAGGCGCCGCGCGATGCCAACTTCGCTTTGGACTACGTCAAGCGCCACGCCACCACGCCGGCCGAGCGCGAAGCGGTGTGCAACGCGCTGATCTTCAAAACCAACGTGCTGTGGGCGCAGCTCGACGCGCTGCATCACGCTTATGTCGACGGCCACATTCCGCCCGGCGCTTTCGTGCCGGAGGGCCGATAGAAATGGCGCCGCGCCGCGTCGAGGTCAGCGAGACGACACGGCCAGTGTTGCCGCGCCACGCGCGGCTGAAATTCGACGAGACGCGGCAGCGCTGGGTGATCCTGGCGCCCGAGCGCGTGCTGGCGCCGGACGAGATTGCGGTGGAGATTTTGCAGCTCTGCGATGGTGCGCGTGCCGTTGCCGATATCGTCGACGTGCTTGCCGCTAAATACGCAGCCGATCGCGGTGAAATCGGTGCCGATGTCGTGGCGATGCTGCAGGATCTCGCCGACAAGGGTTTTCTGGCCGAGGCCAAGGAGAAGACGCCATGAGCGAGCTTCACCTAGACGACACAACACGCGCCGGCGAAACGGCTGCTGCAAGCGCACAGCCGAGCGTCGCGCAGAGCTACGGCATTCCGCTGGCGGTGCTGCTCGAAGTCACGCATCGCTGCCCGCTGCAGTGCCCGTATTGCTCCAATCCGCTGGAGCTGGAGCGCGCCGGCGCCGAACTCACCACCGACGAGTGGAAGCACGTGCTCAGTGAGCTCGCTTCTATCGGGGTGCTGCAGGTGCATTTCTCAGGTGGCGAGCCGACGGCGCGCAAGGACTTGGTCGAGCTGGTGCAGCACGCGACCGATGTCGGGCTCTACACCAATTTGATTACCTCGGCGGTCCTGCTCACGCGCGAGCGGTTGGCCGCCCTGGCGGACGCTGGCTTGGCGCATGTGCAGATCAGCTTCCAGGGCAGCGAGCCGCAGATCGCCGATCGCGTCGGGGGCTTCGCCGGCGGTCACGCCAAGAAGCTCGAGGTCGCGCGCTGGACCCGCGAACTCGATCTGCCGCTCACGGTCAATGCCGTGATGCACCGGCAGAATTTGCATCTGCTGCCCGACATCATCGAGATGGCGGTTGCGCTCGATGCCGACCGGCTCGAAGTCGCCAACGTGCAGTACTACGGCTGGGCGCTGAAGAACCGCGCCGCGCTGATGCCGACGCTACAGCAGATCGAGGACTGCACCGCCATCGTCGAAGCCGCACAGCAGCGGCTGAAGGGCGTGCTGACCATCGACTACGTCGTTCCGGATTACTACGCGCTGCGGCCGAAGAAGTGCATGGGCGGCTGGGGCAGTCAATTCTTCAACATCTCGCCGAGCGGCAAGGTGCTGCCGTGCCATGCCGCGGAGACGATCACGGGGCGTGAATTTCCATCGGTGCGCGACGCTTCCATCGCGCAGATCTGGCGCGAGGCCGAAGCCTTCAATCGCTATCGTGGCACAGGCTGGATGCAGGAGCCGTGCGCCAGCTGTGCCTTCAAGGAGATCGACTTCGGCGGTTGCCGCTGCCAGGCCTTCGCGCTGACCGGCGATGCCGCGGCAACCGACCCCGCCTGCGCGTTGTCACCGCTGCATGAGCGGATCTTCAAGACAGCGGAGTCGGAAGCGGAGACGGGAAGTGATCGCTTCCTGTACCGCAATTTTGCGGGCGGGACGGTGGAAGGTGCGTAGTACGACCTTTTTCTTCATTCCGATGAATAGTGTTTCCCTTTTGTCATTCCGGGGCGCCGCGTAGCGGCGAACCCGGAATCCATAACCACTGCGGTCTACTCTATAAAGAGGCGTTGCCGCCTCGTGCTTTACTGCGAGTCCAGGGGCTATGGATTCCGGGCTCGCGCTTCGCGCGCCCCGGAATGACGAACCTGTAGGTCATCGCGAGGAGGGGTGTCGCCTGCGTCTCAGCGGCTTAGAACACCACCACCGACCGGATCGACTTGCCCTCGTGCATCAGGTCGAAGCCCTTGTTGATGTCCTCGAGCTTCAGCACGTGGGTGATCATCGGGTCGATTTCGATCTTGCCGTTCATGTACCAGTCGACGATCTTCGGCACGTCGGTGCGTCCGCGCGCGCCGCCGAAGGCACTGCCTTTCCAGACGCGGCCGGTGACGAGCTGGAACGGGCGGGTCGAGATTTCCTTGCCGGCTTCGGCGACGCCGATCACCACCGAGACGCCCCAGCCGCGGTGGCAGGCTTCGAGTGCCTGGCGCATCACGGTGGTGTTGCCGGTGCAGTCGAACGTGTAGTCGGCGCCGCCGTCGGTCAGCGCCACCAGATGTTGGACGATGTCGCCGTCGATCTTCTTCGGGTTGACGAAGTCGGTCATGCCGAAGCGGCGGCCCCATTCGGCCTTGTCGTCGTTGATGTCGACGCCGACGATCTTGTCGGCGCCGACCATCTTGGCGCCCTGGATCACGTTGAGGCCGATGCCGCCGAGGCCGAACACCACGACGTTGGAGCCGGGCGTCACCTTGGCGGTGTTGACCACGGCGCCGACGCCGGTGGTGACGCCGCAGCCGATGTAGCAGCTCTTGTCGAACGGCGCGTCGTCGCGGATCTTGGCGACGGCGATCTCGGGTAGCACCGTGTAGTTCGAGAACGTCGAGCAGCCCATGTAGTGATAGATGGTCTGGCCCTTGTAGCTGAAGCGCGAGGTGCCGTCCGGCATCAGGCCCTTGCCCTGCGTGGCGCGGATCGCGGTGCACAGGTTGGTCTTCTGGCTCAGGCAGCTTTTGCACTGCCGGCATTCCGGCGTGTACAGCGGGATGACGTGATCGCCGGGCTTGACCGAGGTGACGCCGGGCCCGACCTCGCGCACGATGCCGGCGCCCTCATGGCCGAGGATCGACGGGAAGATGCCTTCGCTATCGAAGCCGTCGAGCGTGTAGGCGTCTGTGTGGCAGATGCCGGTCGCCTTGATCTCGACCAGGACCTCGCCGGCCTTGGGCCCTTCGAGATCGAGTTCGACGATTTCGAGCGGCTTCTTGGCTTCGAACGCGACGGCGGCGCGGGTCTTCATGGCGATCCTCCTGCAGATGCGATTGCGCCTCGTATGGCAAATCGGCGCGACGAGTTGAACCGTTTTCTGCTGCGGATCGCTGCGAGGATTTTAGGCGGACGCGGCGCGGCGCTCGTCTTCGAGCGGGGCATCATCAGGCGCATTGGGATCGCCCGGCGCGGTCGCCCAGGCGAGTTCGACCAGCGTGACGATGCGCCGGCCGGCGCCGTCTGTCTGGCAGACGATCAGGCCCTGCTCTTCAATATAGGTCAGTAGTCGCCGGGCGCGGCGCAGCGAGTGGGTGCCGTAAGCGCGCGCCAGCGCAGCGTCGCCGGGGCAGGGCCAGCCTTCTTTGGCGGCGCGCGCGATCACCATGAAAACGCCCTGCATGTCCTCGGGCAGGATGCTGGCGCGCAACGTGACGTCCTGCCACGCGGTGTCGGCAGCCATTTCGGCGGTGAGGCCGGCGCGCGCGTGCGTCAGCATGCGACGAAACTCGGTCATGTCTGGGACGGCAGCGGCGAGCCCCTCGATTCGGCAGCGCACGACAAATTCCTGATACAGCACGCCGATGGCGCGGAAGCCGGCGTCGGGCTCGGCGAGAATGGCGGTGAGGATGCGATCGAGCCGCTCGCGGCGCTGCGTGATCTCTTCGTCGCTGAGCGGCGTCGCTTCCGGCTCGGGCGCCGCTTCGATCGCGGCCGACTTTGCCGCCATCAGTTGGCTCAGCAGATCCGGCGCCGGCGTGCGGCGCTGAGGACGATTGGATGTTTCGGGCGGCGGCTCGGCGAGGATCACGGCGCGCGCATCTTCCAACGCGGCTTCGGGCAGCGGCATCAGCTTCGGCGTGCCGCTGCGCGGATGTGTTTGCGTCGGGCCAATCCGCATCCCGAGCGGGCGACGCGACAGAGCAGGGCCGAGGGCCATGAACTGGCCACGTTCGAGATCGCGAAACGCTTCGGCCTGACGTCGCTCCATGCCGAGCAGATCGGCGGCGCGTGCCATGTCGATGTCGAGGAAAGTTCGGCCCATCAGGAAATTCGAAGCTTCGGCCGCGACGTTCTTGGCGAGCTTGGCGAGGCGCTGGGTGGCGATGATGCCGGCGAGGCCGCGCTTGCGGCCGCGGCACATCAGGTTGGTCATGGCACCGAGTGACAGCTTGCGGGCTTCGTCCGAGACTTCGCCGGCGACGGCCGGCGCGAACAGCTGGGCTTCATCGACCACCACGAGCATCGGGTACCAATGATCGCGCGCGGTGTTGAACATGCCGTCGAGAAACGCCGCGGCACGGCGCATCTGGTTCTCGGCATCGAGGCCTTCGAGATTGAGCACAGCCGAGACACGATGCTGACGGGCGCGCTCGCCCGCAACCTGCAGGGCGCGTTCAGTGTGGTCTTCGGCGTTGATGACCAGATGACCGAAATGTTCGGCGAGCGTGACGAAGTCGCCTTCCGGATCGATGATCGCCTGCTGCACCCACGGTGCACTCTGCTCAAGCAGACGCCGCAGCAGATGCGATTTACCCGAACCGGAATTGCCCTGCACCAGAAGGCGCGTCGCCAGCAGTTCTTCGAGATCGAGCACAGCCGGTCCACCCGAATTGACTTGGCCGATCTCGATCGAAACGGTCATGGCGCGGCTCGGGGTCTCCTTTAGGCGAGCGGCCGGATTAGCAATCGCAAGCCGCACAGTCGAGCACTGCCGGGCGCAACTGCAGCGTTATGCACGGTTGATGTTCGATGGTGCGGAACCTCGACCTCGCGCCGACCGGCGAGACCGCAGATGCTCATTTGCGGAGGCCGTTCATGATCAGATCGATGCTGGCTTCGGTGAAGGCCGTCATGTCGACTTGCCGCCGCTCGCCGAACACCAGCGACCACAGACTCAGCAGCACCGCAGGGCTCATCACGATGTCGGTGAAGCCGGCAGCCGGCGTGTTGCGGAATTCGCCGGCCGCGACACCTGCCTCGATGACGGCCTGGAAGGTCTGGATCATCGGCTGCACGAACTCGGCGTTGTGGCGATCGACCAGACCGGGGAAACGGCCACCTTCGGAGATTAGAAAACGCAGCGTCTCGCGCGCAGTCCGATCCTCGGCAATGTGTGCATAAGTGAAGACGATGAGATCCCGTAGCCGCTCGGCATAGCTGCCGGTCAGGGAACGGGTATAGGCCTGCAACTCCGGCAGGAAGGCGTGCGATTTGTGCCGCACCATCTCTTCGAACACCCGTTCTTTGGTGTCGAAGTAGAAATAGATCGTGCCTTTGGTCACGCCGGCGCGGGCCGCGACGTCCTCGAGGCGGGTGGCCGCATAGCCATGCTTCACGAATTCCTCATACGCCGCGTCGAGAATTTCGGCCGGTCGTTCCGCCTTGCGGCGGGACCGTTTCTTGAGTTCGGGACCCATTTGTTCACTCCGGATGCAACGCACAGTATTATTGACTTTCGGGTTAGTCAATAATATTGATGGCGGGAACTTGGAGGATTGTCTTGATCGATCCGCGCAGATTCACGCTCCTGGCATTGGTTGCAGGCAGCCTTTCCGGCTGCGGGCCGGCTGCGCAGCCGGCCCGCCCGGCGGCGCTCGTCAAGGTCGAGGCCGTCATCGCGCAGCCGCGCGAAAGGGTGATCCGGCTGACCGGCGACGTGCAGGCGCGTGTCTCCACGGAGCTGTCGTTTCGCGTCAGCGGTCGCGTGACCGAGCGCCTGGTCGATGTCGGCGATCACGTAAATGCCGGCGATGTACTCGCGCGCATCGATCCGACCGAACAACGGGCCGACCTTCTCGGCGCCCAGGCGTCCGTGGCTTCGGCCGAAGCTCAACTGAAGTTGGCCACCGCGACGTTCGAACGCCAGAAGTCGCTGATGGCCAGCGGCTTCACCACGCGCGTCGCTTTTGACCAGGCGCAGGAGGGTTTGCGCGTTGCCGAAGGCTCGCTCGACACCGCCAAGGCCCAGCTCGGCATCGCTACTGATGCCTTGAGTTATACCGAACTACGCGCCAGTGCGGCCGGCATCATTACGGCGCGCAATGTCGAAGTGGGCCAGGTCGCGCAGTCGGCGCAATCGGCCTACACGCTGGCCGAGGACGGCGCCCGCGACGCGGTGTTCGACGTCTACGAAACTATTTTCCTCAATCCGTTGAAGGACGGCTTGATCAAACTGACGCTGGTGTCCAACCCGCAGGTCACCGCGCGGGCAACTCCGCGGGAGATCGCCCCGGCCATCGATCCGAAGACCGGGACGGTGCGCGTCAAGCTGTCGATCGAAAACCCGCCGGCCGCCATGACGCTCGGCAGTGCGGTGATCGGCGAGGGCCGCGGTAAGCCGCAAGACAAGATCGTGCTGCCGTGGAGCGCGCTCACCGCCGACGAACACGGCCCGGCCATGTGGGTGCTGAACCCGAAAGACAACACAGTGTCGCTGCGAAGCGTCGTGGTCGAAAGCTACGAGACGAACTCGGTCGTCATCTCCAAGGGCCTCGCACTCGGCGAGCGCGTCGTTGTCGACGGCGGCAGATGCTGCGCCCCGGCCAGATCGTCACTGTCGAAGGAGGCGCCGCATGAGGGCTGCAAGCGTCACCGCACTGATCGCGGCTGCCGTGCTGGTCGCAGGCTGCGAACAAGCAGGCCGAGGCGCCGGAGCCGATCCGGCCGGTGTTGTCGACGGTGGTGGCGCCGATCGCAGCCGTCAACGTCGCTGTGGTCGGCACCGTCGAGCCTCGCTTCAAGACCGACTACGGCTTCCGCATGCTCGGCCGTCTGATTGCGCGTCCGGTCAATGTCGGTGACAGCGTCGGCAAGGGGCAACTCATCGCCGCGGTCGATCCGTTCGCGGCGGAGCTCTCCGTGCGCTCGGCTACTGCCGACGTCGCCACCGCCCAGGCGCAGCTCGTCAATGCCAGCGGCACAGCCAATCGTCAGCGCTCTCTCATCGAAAGCGGAGCGACCACGAAGGCGACGCTGGATTCCGCCGAACAGGGCGATGCGGCAGCTCAGGCCGCGGTAGTGCGCGCCCAGGCAGCGCTCGCCAAGGCGCAAGAGCAGCTCAGCTACACCAAGGTCTCAGCCGATTACGCGGGAGTGGTGACATCCGTCAGCGTCCAGGTCGGCCAGGTGGTCGGTCCCGGCCAGACCGTGGTGACCGTCGCACGGCCCGATGTGCGTGAGGCGGTGATCGATGTCAGCGATGACATCGCCGGCGGTTTGCAGATCGGCATGCCGCTGATGGTGGCTCTCCAGATCGATCCGAAGATCAAAGTCGAAGGCAAGGTGCGCGAGATCGCGCCGCAGGCTGACGCGGTCACCCGCGCGCGGCGGGTGCGTATCATCCTGGAGAATCCGCCGGACACATTCAGGCTGGGTACGACGATCACCACGCTGATCCCGGGGCCGCCGGCCAAGGGCTTCCGGCTGCCCGCCACCGCGATCCTCACCGAAGGCTCGCAGTCGTTCGTTTGGCACATCGATCCAACCAGCGGAAGCGTCAGCAAGCACAAGGTCCAGATCGTCGCCAAGGACGACGGCTGGGTCGAGGTCACCGGTGAGATCAAGGCCGGCGTGCGGATCGCGACGGCCGGCGTGCATCATCTTCACGACGGCCGGAAGGTCCGGTTCGACGAAGGAGCCGCATCGTGAAGTCGTTCAATCTGTCCGACTGGGCGCTGCAGCACCGCTCGCTGGTCTGGTACTTCATGATCGCCTTCATGGCGGCCGGACTTTTCTCGTATCTCGATCTCGGCCGCGAGGAAGATCCCAACTTCACCATCAAGACGATGGTGATCCAGGCGCAGTGGCCGGGCGCTTCGGCCGAGGAGACGACCCGGCAGGTCACCGACCGCATCGAGAAGAAGCTCGAAGAACTGGAGTCGCTCGACTACACCAAGAGCATCACCACGCCCGGACAGACGACAATCTTCGTCGAGCTACGCGCCTCCACCAAAGCTCGCGACGTGCCGGCCACCTGGGTCCGCGTTCGCAACATGATCAACGACATCAAGGGCGACTTTCCGTCCGGCGTCGTCGGTCCTGCCTTCAACGATCGGTTCGGCGACGTCTACGGCAACATCTACGCCTTCACCAGCGACGGCCTGACCCAGCGGCAGCTGCGCGACAAGGTCGAGCAGGTGCGCGCCCAGGTCCTGCAGGTGCCCAATGTCGGCCGCGTCGACATCGTCGGTGCGCAGGACGAAGTGATCTATCTCGAATTCTCGACCCGCAAGGTGGCGGCGCTCGGCCTCGATCAGCGCTCGATCCTGAATTCGCTGCAGGCGCAGAACGCCATCACGCCGTCCGGCGTGCTGCAGGCCAGGCCGGAGCGGATCAGCGTCCGCGTCAGCGGTCAGTTCGCTTCGGAAGAAAGCCTCAAGGCGATCAACCTTCGCGTCAACGATCGCTTCTTCCCGCTAACCGACGTCGCCACCATTCGCCGCGGCTACGTCGATCCGCCGACATCCCTGTTTCGCTTCAACGGCGAGCCGGCGATCGCGCTCACCATCGGCATGAAGACCGGCGCCAACCTGCTGCAATTCGGCGAGGCGCTGAAAGCCGAGATGAAGCGCATCTCCGCCGATCTGCCTGTCGGCGCCGAGGTGCATCTGGTCTCTGATCAGCCGCAGATCGTCGACGAGGCGGTGTCGGGCTTCACGCGCGCGCTGTTCGAGGCCGTGGCGATCGTGCTGGCGATCAGCTTCATCAGCCTCGGCATGCGCGCCGGCCTGGTGGTGGCGATCTCGATTCCGCTGGTGCTGGCCATCACCTTCATGGTGATGTCGATCACCGATATCTCGCTGCAGCGTATTTCGCTCGGCG
>NZ_BADD01000143.1 GCF_000333455.1 Rhodopseudomonas sp. B29 | reverse complement strand
GCGGCGAGACGCGAATGACCGAGCACGTCGGATGCGAAGTGCAAGGCGTCGGCGGCGAGTGCCTGGCTCTTGGTGGCAACAGCGGTCCGATGCAGCGCCCAGGCGCGCCAGAGATTGACCAGAATATCGACGCCGAGCACGCCGAACGCGAACAGCGAGAAGGTCGGCGGCGGAACGCCTTCGCGCAGCCGGCTGTAGGCTTCGACCAGAATGCCGCCCGCCAGTACGTAGAGCATGGCGATGACGCCGAGCGCCGACAGGCTCTCGATCTTGCCATGGCCATAGTGATGTTCGTCGTCGGCAGGCCGATCCGACACCCGCACGACGAACCAGGTGATGATGGTGGCGACCAGGTCGATCGCGCTGTGCAACGCTTCGGAGATCAGCGCCAGCGATCCAATCGCCAGACCGATCAGCAGTTTCGCCGCAGCCATGCTGCCGCTCGCCACGATCGAGATCGCAGCCACGCGGACTTTGTTATGCGCCAGGTCGCTCATGGGGCGGGATTTAGCAGCCCGCCGCGACGCGGAAAAGGCGGTGCTAGGGATCAACTTCGCAAAGATGCGAATGATTCTTATCGCGTAGAGTTGGTCCGACGCCTACAGCGTCACGACAATCTTGCCGAGGTGCTGGTTTGCTTCCATGTGGGCGAACGCTGCCCCGATCTCGGCGAAGGGGAAGACACGGTCGATCGGCAGCTTCAGCTTGCGCTGTTCCACCGCCGGCCAGATGTCGCCGCGAACTTGACGGAAGATTTCGCGGATCTCCTCGATACTGCGTGATCGGAAGGTGACGCCGACATAGTCGATGCGCCGTGCCGCGTGCAGATCGAAATTGAAGTCGGCGTGTGAGCCGCCCAAGCGGCCGACATTGACAATGCGGCCGAGCACGCGTGTGGCGGCGAGCGTCTGGTTGGCGAGCTTGCCTGACACCTGGTCGATGACCAGATCGACGCCCGCGCCGCCGGTCGCGGCCAGCACCTGATCGACCCAGCCGTCGCCCGTCGTGTCGATCGCCAGATCGGCGCCGAATTCGTGCAGCCGGTCGCGGCGGCTCTTGTTGGTCGACGAGCCGATCACCAGCCGCGCCCCTTTGAACTTGGCGATCTGCAGCGCCATAAGGCCGACGCCGGAACTCGCGCCTTGGATCAGCACGCTCTGCCCTGAGCGCAGCTTTCCGATCGCCACCAGCGCGTTGTGCATGGTGGTGAGCGCGACCGGCAGAGTGGCGGCGTCCTCGAAGCTCATGCTGCCCGGGATCGGGAGCACCCGGCCGTAATCGGCCAGCGTATATTCGGCGAAGGCCGCCGCGCCGGAGCCCATCACGCGGTCGCCGACCTTGCAGCCCGGCGCGTCCGGGCCAACCGCTTCGATCTCCCCCGCCCATTCCATGCCCAGCACGGTGCCGACGCCGCCGGCTGCGCCATGCGCCTGGCCCTTGGTCATGCCGAGGTCGGCGCGATTGAGGCCGCAGGCGCGAACCTTGATCAGCACCTGTGTGCCGGTCGGCGCGGGCTTTTCGACGTCGCTGATTGCGGCACCGCTTGCGCCGTAGACAAAGGCTTTCATGGCTGTATTCCCGTCGTTCGCCACACTCGCTATTCTGCGGCTTGGCGTGTCGCTCCGGATAGCATCGCTTCGAGCCGGGCGCGAATGATTGATTCCGCCTCACGGACGATGCGCGATACCAGTTCGGCACAACTCGGCACATCGTGGATCAGGCCTTGAACCATACCGGCCGACCACACGCCCTCGTCGGTGTCGCCATTGACATAGACCATCTTGCCGCGCGCACCCGCGACCAGCTCCTTCACCTGCTCGAACGTCGCGCCCTGTTTCTCGAGTGCGATCACTTGCTGGCTGACCGCGTTCCTGGCGACGCGCGAGGTGTTGCGTAGCGTGCGGAAGATGAGGTCGGTCGAGCGTTCGTCGTTGGCGACGATCTTCTCCTTCACCGCTTGATGAATCGGGCTCTCTTTGGTGCACATGAAACGTGTGCCCATGTTGATGCCGTCGGCCCCGAGCGCCAATGCCGCGACGAGGCCGCGCGCATCGGCAAAGCCGCCCGAAGCAATCATCGGAATCTTGATCTTGTCGGCGGCGGCCGGGATCAGTACGAGGCCGGGCGTGTCGTCCTCGCCGGGATGGCCGGCGCATTCGAAGCCGTCGATCGAAATGCCGTCAACGCCCATCCGTTCGGCCGACAGCGCGTGACGCACGCTGGTGCATTTGTGCAGCACCTTGACGCCGTGCTTCTTGAATTCCTCGACATGCTCCTGCGGCTTGTTGCCGGCAGTCTCGACGATCTTGATGCCGGCTTCGATGATCGCCTGGCGATACTCCGCATAAGGCGGCGGCTTGATCGCCGGCAGGATGGTGAGGTTCACGCCGAACGGCTTATCGGTCATGTCGCGGCAGCGCGCGATCTCCTTGGTGAGATCTTCCGGCGTCGGCTGAGTCAGAGCCGTGATCATGCCCAGCGCGCCGGCATTGGCCACCGCAGCGACCAGCTCGGCACGGCCGACCCATTGCATGCCGCCTTGCACGATCGGGTGCTCGACGCCGAAAGTCTCGGTGAAACGGGTCTTGATCATGATGGGAGTCCTCGGACGTTCGCGGCGCCTGACGCGCCTGTTGCTGTTGCCTTAGGGGAGCTTGCCGAACCGAGTGCGAAATGTCCAATGCGCGGGTCGGAGAGGCATCCTCTCGCCGAGTCATTCCGGGGCGCTCGCGCAGCGAGCGAACCCGGAATCTCGGCGCCAACGGAAGCGGGTAGCCAATAGCTTCTGGATTCCGGGTTCGCGAACTGCGTTCGCGCCCCGGAATGACCGGAAGGATGTCTAAGCTTTCACCGCCTGATGGAATTCGTTGTGCAGCTCACCGATGCCTTCGATGGCGATGGTGACGCTGTTGACCGGCTCCTTCATCACGCCGACGCCGATCGACGTGCCGCAGCAGATCAGGTCACCGGGCTCCAGTGTCATGTCGGCCGACAGCAGGCTGACCAGCTTGTGCGGCTGAAAGATCATGTCGGAGACCGGATAGTTCTGCCGCTCGGCCCCGTTGAGAATGGTGCGGATCGATAGCGTCGCCGGATGCAGATCGGTGGCGATCGCCGGGCCGAACGGGCCGAAGCCGTCGAAGCTCTTGGCGCGTGCCCATTGCGGGAAGCTCGGATCGCGGTTGAGGATGTCGGCCGCGGTGACGTCGTTGACGCAGGTGTAGCCGAAAATGTACTCGCCGGCTTCGGCTTCCGAGATGTTGCGGCAGGTTCTGCCGATGACGATGCCGAGCTCGCCTTCATACACCACCTTGCCGTCGTACGAGGCCGGCCGGTTGACCACCGAGCCGTGCGCCGCGACGCTGGTCGTGGCCTTCAGGAAGTACAGCGGCTCGGGAGGAATCGACTGATTGAGCTTGGCGGCGAGAGCCTTGAAGTTGTTCCACAAGCCGATGATCTTGCCCGGCGCGCAGGGCGCCAGCAGTTCGACATCGCCGAGCTGCAGCGTCTGGCCGGTCGGCTGGTTGGCGCCGAACATGTCGCCGCTATGCACCGCGATGTCGGAATGCGCGATGGTGCCGAACCCGATCGCGCCCTCGGCGCGGAAGCGAACCCATTTGGTCACGGCGTGTTCTCCTTGAATTCTGAAGCTGTTGGTCGTCGAGGCGATAGCCAAGCTAACAGCGTCATGCCCGGGCTTGACCCGGGCATCCACGCGTTCAAAGCAAGGCCCCGCTTGTTGTCGTGGATGGCCGGGTCAAGCCCGGCCATGACGTGGAGAGAGCGACTACGCGAGCTATTAGTACAGCCCCGCCACCTTCGCGCGCTGGATGACGAGGCCGAGGACGGAGTCGATCGCCGGGGTGGGGATGTTGGTCATGCGGCCCATTTCCTGCACCACGGTGACCAGCGGGTCGATTTCCATCGGCCGGCCGCGTTCGAGGTCCTGTAGCATCGAGGTTTTGTGGGCACCGACCTTGCGGGCGCCTTCGATGCGGCGTTCGACGTCGACGCGGAATTTGACACCGAAGGTCTCGGCGATCTGCTGGGCTTCCAGCATCATCGCTTTCGACAGCGCCCTCGTCGCCGGATCGGAGCATATCACGTCGAGCGTGGCGTGGGTGAGGGCGCTGATCGGATTGAAGCAGACGTTGCCCCACAGCTTCAGCCAGATCTCGTCGCGGATGCGATCGAGGATCGGCGCCTTGAGGCCCGACGCTTCGAACACTTTCGACAGGTTCTGAATGTCGGTCGTGGTTTCGCCGGAGGCTTCGCCGAGCGGGAATTTGTCGCCGTAGACGTGGCGGATGACGCCGGGGCCTTCGAGCTCGGTCGCCGGATAGACGATGCAGCCGATGCCGCGCTCGGGCCCGAGTTCCTTCCACTGCCGGCCGCCGGGATCGATGCTCTCCAGCGTGCGGCCTTCGAAGGCGTTGCCGCCGTGCTTGTAGAAGTACCAATAGGGAATGCCGTTGACCGCAGTGACGATGCGCGTGTGGTCGCCGAGCAGCGGCTTCATCGAGTCGATCGCGCCGGTGATCGAATGCGCCTTCAGGCAGATGATGATGACGTCCTGAACGCCGAGTTCGGCCGGCTTGTCGGTGGCCTTGACCTTGGCGACGCGCTCCTCGTCGTTGATGAGCAGCTTGAGGCCGTGCTCCTGCATCGCTGCAAGATGCGCACCGCGTGCCACCAGGCTGACGTCGGCCGCGCCGGATTGCGCCAGTTGCACGCCGAGATAACCGCCGATCGCGCCGGCGCCGTAAATACAAACTTTCATCGATGACCCATCGGTGAGACGATTACAAGAATGGCGTGGCCACTGCGGCCACGCCGGGGGAAGACGGAGACGGCTTGGGCAAAAGAGCCGCCGCCGTTACCGATCAGATCGAGCCGCTGCTCGCGACGACCTTGCGTCGCCACGGCTTGAGCAGGAATAGCGCCAGCAGCGATGCCAGGATGTTGGCACCGGCCGCAATCAGGAACACGCCGTCCCAGCTGCCGCTCGATTGCTGCAGCGTGTTGGCGAACGGCACCAGCAGCGCAGCCGTGCCCTTCGCCGTGTACAGCAGGCCGGCATTGGTGGTGGCGAATTTGCTGCCGAACGTATCCGTGCAGGTCGACGGGAACAGCGAGTAGATCTCGCCCCAGGCGAAGAACACCAGACCCGACAAGATCACGAACCACACCGGATCCTGGCCGTGGGCGTAGAGCGCGTAGATGCCGATGCCTTCGAGGCCGAAGGCGATGAACATCGTGTTCTCGCGGCCGATTTGATCGGAGATCCAGCCGAAGAACGGGCGCGTCAGGCCGTTGAGGATGCGGTCGAACGTCGCCGCGAAGGTGACGGCCGTCATGGTCATGGCCATCAGCGTCACCGGCGTGTCGGCTATCTTCCAGTCCGCGGCGATCGGCTTGAGGTTGGCGGTGATCATCAGGCCGCCTGCTCCGACGATCACGAACATGAAGTACATCAGCCAGAAGATCGGCTGACGGATCACTTCGCCGGGCTGATAGTCG